>CAZDYW010000017.1:8020-13383 GCA_964509655.1 uncultured Anaerolineales bacterium | reverse complement strand
TTCTCGATCTCATTCTCGATCTCATTCTCAAGTCCCGTGACCTTGATCCAGTAACCGTGCTCCCCGTCGATAGTTTTCAGCGTGTTCAGTTGAGCCGGGAGCTCCGGGTAGTAGGACAATGCGCCCTGGTCGAATCCCAGGATGACGGTGTAGGAACCCACGATGGAGCGCTGGACGATCTCGATGTCACCCGCGAAGGGAATTGTGGAGCCGGATACCAGGTTCCAGGACGGATAGAGCCCTACATCGAGCACGTAGAACCCGCGTTGAGCGCTGGAGGGCGCCTCGCAGAGCACCAGTGCCGTTGTTCCGGCATCGGGATCGTTCGGCACCACGGCTGAAACTTCAGCCGTGATCTCGTGATCTCCGGCCCGTTCTGGCAGCCACGTCAGGCTCACCGGCGTGGACTCCGCCGGGGCCAGAGCCTGCGTGGTGACAAAGGTCCCGATCCGTGTCCCATAGTCGTAGAAGGCGACCGATAACCCGGCCGGGGCCGATTCGAGGCCGGTGTTCGTGACCACCGCCGTGAGCTGGATCGCCCCGGAGGGCTCGCTCAGCGGTTCCGCCGAGATGGCGCCCACATCCAGGTTCGCCGCGATGCATTCGACCTCAAGCGTGAACGGCCCGGCTGTGCTGGAGTTGTCTCCGGCGTCCGTCGCCACCACCCACAGCGTGTAGAGCCCCGGCTCGTCGAACGACGGCGTATACCACCAGCCACGGTCGTCGCCCCGCGCCGTCGCCTTGTTCGCCACGCTGCCGTCTGGGTACTTCACGTCGACCGACACTTCAACCCTCGGCCCGCCATCGGCGACCGTCCCGCTGAGGACCGTCGCAGACTCGCCCAGTGTCACCGCCGAGATTTGCCGAGTGATGGTGATCACCGGCGGCACGGTGTCCATCCAGAAGCTCGCGGTGACGGGATCGAGCGTCTCATTGCCCACGATGTCACGGGCATACACATCCCAGGTCGTGGACACATAGTCGGCGCTGTCCACAGCCAGGACACTGTACGACCAACGGCCCGATGGCTGAAACTTCAGCCGCGCCCCCCGGTTTCGCGGGATCAGTGTGAGGGCGCTTCGCAGGTAGACGCCGTCGTTGGCGGCCGGATTCGCATCGCAGATGGACAGCACCCATGTGCCCGACGCATCCTCACCCTGGAAGCGCTGCATCGGGTCCAGGGGCCGCGCGTGCCTATCGTAAGGCTCGCCCGTCGGGTCGTCGTCGCCGGCTCCATCGTGGAGGCCACGCGGCTGAAGTTTCAGCCGCGCGGCATCCTCCAGCAGCACGTCGTAGTTCCGGTAGCCGCCGGTAGCCGATGTCCACCCATCCCGACCCGCCAGCAGTGCGACCGTCGTCCTCTGGGGCGAGGTCAGTGTGACCGAGAGTTCATCCCGCCGGGCGTGTTCGGCCGTGAAGCCCAGGAGCACCCGGTCAACGGGGAACGACTCCGTGGTGGTGAAGGTGCGCGTGATCGGGGTCGCGCAGCCAGCGCCGGCATCGATGGCGACGCCGCTTTCCGGCCCGTCCCGGAGGACCACCGCCGCCCGGGTGACCGTCGCTTGCAGTGAGGCCGGATCGCACGCGCCGTCCTTGCAGACGCGCACACTCGCCACACCGCTGTCGTCGCTCACGTCTCCGATCAGGTTCAGCCCGCCGCTGCCTACTACATCGCCGGAGAGACTCGACAGCGCGGATAGATCGATTGTCATCGTCGGGGGCCGGGCGTCCACCACGAAGGGCAGGGCTGAAGCTGCAACCGCCCACTGGCCCTCGTGACCGACGCCGTCGGTGGCACTGAGCTCCACCAAGAGCTCGTCCCCGTGCTCGCCGGACACATCCCACGTGCAGGCCCAGCGCCCGTCTTGGGGCGTGTCATCGGGGCAAGTCAGCGTGCCCGCGCCCTGGACCTCAACGCCCAGCTCCCGCACGCCCGATTCGTCGTAGGCGTAGCCCTGCATCTCGTTCGCGCCAGGCGCCACGAAGTAGGCCGGCGTTTCGATGCCGAAGAAACGTGGCGGGGTGCGGTCGATGGTGTGCTGAGACCACAGCCACTCGGCCGGGGAACTCTCCCCCGCCGGGTGCGCAGCGTCGTGGATGGCGACCTCCAGCCCGGCCCAGGCGCCGCTGCTCTCGTCGGCGTCGGTCTGAGCGTGGATCGTCGCCGACGCCACTTCTCCCGGAGCGACATCGCCCAGCTCCAGCGGATCCGGGGCGCCGGACAACGTCAGGGCGTAGTATGGCGTCACCACGGCGGTGACGCCGATGGCCGTGTCCGTGCCACGGTTGCGGTAAGTGAGGGTGAACGTCACCTCCTGACCAGGGCCGAGCGGCGGCCGGCCTCGATCCAGAGACCACAGATAAGGGATGACCTCGGCCGATGAGCTGCTGTGCAGCAGATCGCGGAACCAGAAGGCGTTGTCGCTCAACAGGCTGTAGCTGCTGCCTCGCGGGTCGGCGCTGAGCGCGGCCTGGGGATCGACGTCTGGGTAGACGTGGCTCCCCGCACCGGTTTGGCTGCCGTTGGGGCAGACGCCCTCGCTCAACCCGGCCCAGGCGTAGGCGTGGCTGAGGGTGACGTCGTGACCGGTGTCGAAGACGGCACTCTCGCCTAGATGGGGAAGCGCCTTGTCGCTGCTGACCGCGCTGCCCGGAGGCATTGTGGCCCACAGGCGCAGGGCCTCTTCATCGCTGGCGAAGGCCAGAAGCTTGACCGGCACGCTCGCCGGGTCCGAGATGCCGAGCCAGCCGAACGGGATGTAGATGTCCGTCCGGGCGCCGTCGGCGTCAAGGGTGAAGCGTAGCTGTTCCGCATCAAGCGCCGCCGTCCACTGCCAGGCGCTGCCGTCCCAGCCCAACAGTGACGCATTGCTTGCGTCCTCCACCCAGACGAGGAAGTCCGCGTAGAAGCCGTCCGGCAAGGTGACCACAGCGTCATCGAGCGTGCGGCCCTCGCCATCGACGGTCAGGTAGGGATTGAAGGCGGTGTGGGAGCCGGCGGAGGAGCGTGTGTCCAGGTAGACAAACAGATCCCCGTCGATCTCCCAGGTCGCCCCGGTCCAGGTCAAGCGCAGCCCCTCGTCGGCATGCGTCGAGCGGGCGGACGTGTTCCAGGTGGCGTAGAGCTTCTGCTCATCCTTCAGGGCAGCCGTATCCGGGGCCCGACGGGCAACGCGCCGGTCGACGCCGATCAGACTGCAACCGCTGTCCATCCAGCCGCAGCCCAACTCTCCCGCCTCCAGAACGGCGTAGTCCGGGGTCAGCGGGCCGTCCACGATCACCGGGCCGCCATGTTGAGAGATCGCGTTTCCGAGGATGTCGCGGCTGCTCAGCTCCAGGTCGATCCGTTGCCCTTCCTCGCTCGTGAACTGGGAGCGCAGCGTTTCGTAGGGAGCCACGGATGTCACCTCTTCCGTGACGGCGATGCCATCGCTCCCGCTCCAGATCGTGCCATATCCTGCCAGGCCGCTCCCGTCGCTCGTGGCCGTCCAGGTCAGGACGAGCGTCGCCGAGCTTGTGACGCTGCCCGGCGTGTGGGCGTCACCTGGACGCACGGGGACGCCATCGGCTGTGATGGCGAGGTCCACGGCCTGCGGCGGCACAACGTCCACCGTGATCGTCTTTGTGACCTGTGTGGTGTGCCCGCCTACGTCCAGCGCCCGCACCGTGATGTCGTAGGGCGCGCCATCCGGCAGCGCCCCCTCGTCCAGAATCCACTCAGCGTGCCATGTCCCAGCGGTGAGCGGAGATTCCGGATCGCCCTCCAGCGTGGCGGGCTGCCAGTCGAGGCCTGGCGCTCGCCATTCCACGCTGACCACGCCGGCTGTGTCCGTGAACCAGCCTCCAAGGCCGAGGGCAGGCTCGTGGTAGTGGGTGCTGGTGAGCACCGTGGGCGTCATCTCGATGCTCGGCGGCTCGGTGTCCACCGTGACGGTCACGAGGTCGCTGACCGTGGCGCCGTCCCAGTCGTTGACGCGGGCCTTCAGGAGATGCACGCCGTCGCTGCCCGGCGCCCAGTCGAAGGACCAGACCACGGCTGAAGTTTCAGCCTCGGTCGTTGTGTCACGCTCCCAGGTGCGGTAGTGGGCCAGCCAGCCGTCCACGGTCACCACCAGGCTCTTCAGCGATGACTTGATGGCCGCCGCCTGTCCGCCCACGGCCAGCATTTCGTCGCTGTCGAGCACCGCCGGTAGACCAGAGATTGACACCCAGACGGTGCTCTCGGACTCCAGGTCCTTCAGGACCGCGGCGGGCGTGAAGCCGAGGACGGCGGGGGCGGCGAGGTCCGTCCCCTGGACAAGAGAGCTTCCCCGCGTTTCGCGCCCGGTCGGACTGGAACTTTGACTTTGTTCCACAAACCGGGCCGCCGCCTCCGACAGGACGAAGCTGGCCGAGCCAGCGGCGGTCTCCACGGTTTGCAGAGAGACCCGGCTGGCCGAAGCGACTCGGTTCTCGCCGGTGTCGGCCTCACAGTTGCCCGCCGTATCGCAGGCACCGGCGCCCAGCGAGAGCGTCCGCGGGTTGACCACTCGCAGGCCGTTCTCCCCGTCCGCCACGTAGCCGAACATATCGGACACGGCCACGTCGTAGGCGTTGCCCGGCGTGTCCGCGATGGCAACGGACTGCGGATGGAGCGGGTCGCTGACGTCGATGATGTGCAGCCCCTCGCCGCCGTCTGCCCCGTAAGCGAGGACCTCCCCGGTGGCGCTGCGCACTACCAGGTCTCGCATCTCGCCCAGTGTGTCGTATCGCGCCACAGAGCGGGGTTGGGACGGGTCTGTCACGTCGATTACCATCATCCCGCTGACGCCGTCGGCCACCAGGGCGTACGTCCCGCTGACATCAGCCGGTGGGGCCGCAAGGATAGCCACTCCGTAGGCCATCCCCGGCGTGTTCCAGTCACCGACGACTGTCAGTGCGGTCGGGTCGGTCGCGTCGATCACTTGCAGCCCGGCCTCACCGGCCGCCACATACGCGAACGTCTCCGTGGGGCTATCGGTGACGGCTACTCCGTGGGCCGACCCGTCCAATGCCAGGTTGCCGGTCAAGGTCGGCGACAGCGGGTCGCTGACATCGAACACCCGCAGGCCCTCATCGCCGTCGGCCACGAACAGCAGCTTGCTCTCTCCACGGTCGAGCAGAGCGACGTCGTGTGCCTGCCCTGGCGTGTCGCTTACAGCCACACTCTGTGGCGTGGTCGGATCGCTCACATCTACGACCCGCACCCCGGCGTCGCCGTCCGCTACGAACGCGAAGCGGGGGTTGGCGTCCGGCGTGGGTGTCGGCGTGGGGGTGGGGGTGGGCACGCCGACCCAGACGGATACAGGCCCCTCGACGTTGTTCGTTTCGTCGTCCTCTTCAAT
>CAZDYW010000017.1:0-7920 GCA_964509655.1 uncultured Anaerolineales bacterium | reverse complement strand
CGCACTGCACGTCCACGAAAGCCCACACCTGGTGCTCGCCCTCGGTGGCGAAGCCGGTGGTATCGAAGATCAGGTCAACACTGGCGCCCTCGTCCAGAGATGTGACTCGCGCACTCAGATCCATCTCACTCCCGCACCCGTCCGGCGCCGCGTCGAAACTCAGCCCCGCCCAGAACACCTGGTCAGCGGGCACCGAGCCCTCGTTCTCCACTCGCACCACGTAGCGCACGGCCTGTCCGGTGCCCGGGTCGTCCGGGAGTGCGAGCACCTGGTCGACGACGAGATCGGGTGCGGACGGCGCTGTGACTAGAACCTGGATCGGCGTGTAGAGGTTGTTGTCCTCGGCCGATTCTTCTATATCACACTGCGGGTCCACCTTCGCAGCTACCCGGTGCAGCCCGCCGGTGGCGAAGCCGGATGAGTCGAAGATGATGACCTCGATGGTCTCATCGGCCGACAGCTCCGGCAGGTCTGCTGTGTAGGGGGCGAGCCCACCGTCTGGCGCGTCGTCGCAGCCGCTGGGTGTGCGGTCCAGATACAGTCCCACGCTCGAGGGGGGGCTGGATGCCGTGCCGCCGTTGCGCACGCGCACGGTGTAGGATACCGGCTCTCCGGCTGTTGGCTGTGAGGGATGGACCACCAGACTGGTCACCACCAAATCGGGCCAGCTTGGTGGATTGGCGCTGAAGGTCAATGTGTAGACGTTGTTGTACTCGTTATTTTCCGTGATGACACATGTGTAGTCCAGGAAGGCGTGGAGATCGTGCTCGCCCTCGGTGGGAACGCCGGCTTCGTCCACGACCACCAGCGTGGCGCTCTTCCCGGTGGCGAGGGACGGCAAGGCGATCTGGTGGTCGCCGGCGTCGTCGCATCCTGAGTGTCTCTGGTCGAGGGCCAGGCTGGCGAAGGCGCCTTCAGCCGTGCTGGCGCTCCCCTGGTTGAGCACGGTCAGGGTGTACGTCACCGGTTCGTCCGCCGACGGGGTGGCGGGGTCAACGGCTAGCTCCCTGACGACCAGATCCGGCACAGGCTCCGCGCTCACTGCCACGCTGATCGGCCCGTAGGTGTTGTTGCTCTCGACCGTTTCGGTGAGGTCAGAGGCGGCGTCCACGAGGATGTATACTTCATAGCTGCCATCGGCGCTGAAGCCGGGGTAGGTGGCCGTCACTACAACGCTCGTTCCAACCTCGATGGTGGGCAACATAGCCAAGGCGTCGGGGGTACCGGTCGGTTCACGATCCACGTACACGCCGACCGTGGCTGAAACTTCAGCCGTCTGGGAGGAAGCGTCGCCGCCGCCCTGGTTTCCAACCTCGACGATGTAGTCCACTGTGTTCCCGGCGGCGGGCTGCGATGGAATCATCCAGACATCCAACGCCACCAGGTCCGGAGCGTTGGGGTCGCCTGCCTTGACCGAGGTGTCGTAGACGTTGTTCTCCTCGTCCGCGCCGCTGCCTGTCCCGTCGTCCTCGTCCACGTTGCAGCTAAAGTCCACGAACCCGTAGACATTGTAATCGCCGGGGCTCTCGAAGCCATTGCTCGATACAACAAGCACCTCCTCTTCCCCTGGCTTTAGGGCCGGTACATTGGCTGTGTTATCCCATCCCGAATCGCCGCACCCCGATGGCGCTGCGCCCGTGTAGATGGCCAGCCCGGCCCCGCTGTAGTACGAGGCGTCGCCTTGGTTGCGCACCGTCACCTGATAGTGGAAGGCGTCCCCGGCCGCGGGCTCCGCCGGGTCAGCAACGATATTTTCGATCACCAGGTCCGGCAGGGGTTCCAAAAGCACCGTAGCCGTCACCGGTCCATAGATGTTGTTAGACTCGTCGTATTCCTCCTGTAGATCCGTATAGTCGATGTAGGCGTAGAGCGTGTGTTCTCCTTCCTCTTCGAAAGGCGGGCCTATGACCGATACCTCCACCTGATCCCCTGGTTGCAGCGCGGGAACGGCGCCGGTATTGCGCCAACTCCGATCGCCGAGGCTGGGCGCCACGGTGTCGCTGTAGACCGCCACGATACTGGCCTGGCTCGCCTTCGTCCCGATGTTCTGCACGAGCAGCGAGTACTCGTGGAACACGCCCACAGCGGGTCTCTCCGGGTCGATAGTCATACTCTGGATGGCGAGATCGGGCAGCGGCTCCGGCTGAACGGTGATCGTCACCGGCCCATTGATGTTGTTGTCCTCGTCGAGTTCCGCCAGCATATCGGTGAAGTCCACGAAGGCGTAGAGCGATTGCTCGCCTTCCTGGTCGAAGGGCGGCCCGCTCACAGAGACCACCACTTGCTCGCCAACATCCAGCGGTGGCACGAAGGCTGTATTGACCCAGTCCTGCGTAGCCGGGCAACCGGCCCCGCACTCAGAGGGGACGGAACAGGTGTAGATGGCCAGGCCGGTCTGCCACGTGGTCGCTTCTGTCCCGTGATTGGCCACCAGCACGTCGTAGCTCAACCAAGTCCCTGCTGCCGGGCTTGCGGGTGTGACGTTCAGGCTCTCAATCGTCAGGTCGGGCATCGGGTCTGGGGGCGGCGGCTCCACTGTGACCATGACCGGGTCGGAGAAGTTGTTGTCCTCGTCGAGTTCATCCCAGATGCAGTTGAGGTCGACGAAGGCGATAATCTCATAGTCGCCCGCGGCGGGGAACCCCTCGGTCGCCAGCACGCTCACTTCCGTACTCTCGTTCGGCTCCAGATGGGGGACATAAGTCCATTTCCAAGCCGCTGTGTCCGTATAGACGCCGACGGCGGCGTAGAGTGGATGAGCGACGGTGCCCGGATCATAGACGCCAGTCCCCAAGTTCCGCACGCGCATCGTGAACCACACTTGTTGTCCTTCGTAGGGCTGCGGCGGCGAGACCTCGAGGCTCTCGACCACCAGGTCGGGCAGCAGCGGTGGCCCCACAGTAATCGACTTCGGTCCGTAGATGTTGTTGTCGTCGTCAAGCTCCTCCCAGGTGCAGTCGTAATCCACGAAGGCGTAGAGATCGTGACTGCCCTCGGTCACGAAGCCATCGGTGAGGAGGAGGGCGATCTCGGCCATCTCGCCAACTTCCAGTTGCGGCACGCCCGTCCACTTCCAGGGCTCCGCTCCGCACTCTGTCGGGGCCGCGCCGGTGTAGAGGCCGATATGCGCGTAGATGGGCTGTGCGACGCTGCCCGGATGATAGGGGCCGGTTCCCCCGTTCCGCACGCGCATCGTGATCCAGGTCGGTTCGCCCAGAGGCGGTTCGGCCGGCGAGATTGTGATCTCCTCCACCACCAGATCCGGCAGCAGCGGCGCCCCCACGCTGACCGTCTCCATGTAGACGTTGTTGTCGTCGTTCGCTTCGTCCCAGATGCAGTCGTAGTCCACGAAGGCATAGAGAGGCTGATCGCCCTCCGTGGAGAACCCCTCGACGGCCAGCACGGACAGCGCCACACTCTCGCCGACGTCCAGACCGGGGACGGAGGTCCATTCCCAGGGCTCGTCGCCGCAGTCCGGAGATTCTGTGTAGAGGCCGACGCCCGCGTAGGTTGGCTGGAGGACGGTGCCGGGGTTGTAATCCGCCGCGCCCACGTTTGCCACCACCATCGTGATCCACGTCGACTCTCCAGCGGGCGGCTCCACCGAGGAGAGGATTATATCCTCCACCACCAGATCCGGCGCACGCACGGCGACTGTGACCGGCCCATAGATGTTGTTCTCCTCGTCCGTCTCTTCGACGATGCAGTTAAAGTCCACGAAGGCATAGACCGTGTGATCACCACCCTCAAGGAAGGCAGGACTGTTGACGGTGATGTCCTCATAGCTCCCCTCACCGATTGTCGGCACCAGGGCAGTGTTAACCCAGTTCGAGTCCCCACACGTCGTCGGCGCGTGATCGGCGTAGATTGCAAGGTACGTGTTGGGAGGGCTGGCCATGCCCCCGTTATTGTTCACCGTCACGGTGTACGAGAAGAACTCCCCCGTCCCTGGGCTGGCTGGATGCGGCGTGATGCTCACCACCTCCAGGTCTGGAGCGCGTACCGTGACGGTGACGGGCCCATAGACGTTGTTGTCCTCGTCCATCTCGGCCAGGTAGCAACTAAAGTCCGCGAAAGCGTAGACCACGTGATCGCCACCCTCAAGGAAGGCCAGGCCGGCGACGGAGACGTCCTCATAGCTCTGCGGGCCGATGGCCGGCACTTCGGCGGTGTTGATCCAGGCTGGGTCCCCACACGTCGTCGGGACGTGGTCCGTATAGATCGCCAGATAGGTGACGGGACTGGTGACCGGGCCGGTGTTGCTCACCCGCACGGTGTACGTCACCCACTCCCACAGCTCCGGCTCAGGTGGGTCCGCCGTGATGCTCGCGATCTCCAGGTCCGGAGCGCGCACTGTGACGGTGACGGGGCCGTAGATGTTGTTCTCCTCGTCGATTTCAGCGATATAGCAATTGAAGTCCACGAAAGCGTAGACATGGTGAGCGCCGCCCTCAAGGAAGGCCGGACCTACAACGGCCACATCCTCGTAGCCCCCCGATGGTATCTGCGACACCAGACCAGTGTTGACCCAGGCCGAGTCTCCGCACGTCGTGGGTAGGTGGTCCGTGTAGACCGCCAGGTAGGTGACCGGGCTGGTGGTCGCCCCGGTGTTCCTCACTCGCACGGTGTACGTGAGCCATTCGCGCACCGCCGGGTCGGGCGGGTCCGCCGTGATGCTCGCCACCTCCAGATCCGGGCCACGCACGGTGACGGTCAACGGCCCGGCGATGTTGTTGTCCTCATCAAGCTCAATGACGTGACAATTAAAGTCCACAAAGGCGTAGACGGCGTGATCGCCCCCCTTCTCGAAGGGCGGGCTGGTCACGGTCACCGTGACACTCTGGCCTATGTCCAGATACGGCACCTGCCCGGTGTTGATCCAGCTCCCGTCCGAACAACCACTGGGCACGTGGTCCGTGTAGACCGCCAGTCCCGTCGGCAGACTGTACATCACTCCGGTGTTGGTGACCCGCACGGTGTACGTCAGCCACTCGCCCATCGCCGGACTGGATGGCGAGGCCGTGATCGGGCCGATGACCAGATCCGGATCGCCCGCGCCGACGTAGAATTCGTGAGGCCCCGATATGTTGTTGTTCTCGTCGTCCTCCGCACGCTCGCAGAGATAGTCAGCGAAGGCATAGATAGTGTGTGTGCCCGTACTGGTGAAAGGCGGGGCGGGGACCGCAACGTCGGCGCTGCCCCCGGCGGCGAGCGCCGGGACCTGCTTGACGTTGAACCAGTTCATATCCAGGCAATCCGTCGGCACATGGTCACTGTAGAGCGCGAGATACGAAAAGCTGCTCGCTGCCCTTCCCGTGTTGCTGACCCGCACGGTGAAGGTCAGCGGTCGGTCCGTCACGAGCTGGGGCGGCGTGACCGTGACGCTTGCTACCTCCAGATCCGGCTCGGCGCCCACCGGGACGACAAGCGGACCGTAGACGTTGTTGCCTTCATTGCTCTCAGCGAGGAGGCAGGTCGGGTCCACGGAGGCGTAGAAATCGTGATCGCTGGCCTCGTCGAACGGTGGGATGTTCACCTGGATTGAGGTAGACTGGCCTGGCGTCAGGCTGGGCACCTGAGCGCTGTTGAGCCGGCCAGTACTGTCTCCACAGCCGCTGGGCGCGTGATCCGCGTGGATCCACAGGTAGGAGTTGGAACTGGTAGCAGTCCCCGCGTTCCGGACCCATACGGTGCATATGATCCACTCTCCCACCGCCGGGGTTGGCGGGTTCGCGCTCAGTGCATCCACCACCAAGTCCGGTTGCGACTGCTGGGGACTGAGCTGCGGAGGAGCCGCGCTCAGCAACTCGTGGCCGCGCGACTGCACGCTCTGCCCGCCCGCTCTGATCATCGCTGGCGTGGGCGTCGCGGCAGGCACGGGCGTCGGCGTGGATGTCGGCTCGTGAGCTAGCGCCGAGGCCGCCGTCATCCCAACCGTTCCCGAGGCATAGTCGGACACCGCGATGCCTCGCGCGGCCCCGTCCGTGTCGAACGTGCCCACGATCACCGGATTCCCCGGATCGGAGATGTCGATGATCTGGAGACCGGCCGCGCCGTCGGCCACGTAGGCATACGTGGGGCCAGAGCCGGTCCTGGAGATGACGATGCCCCGCGCCAGCCCGGACGTATCGACCGCACCGACCTCGCTCTGTGTGGCGTAGACCGAGCGCTCGCAGGAGGCGATCAGCTCGTACAGCCGATCCAGCCCCGTTGCGGATTGGTACCACGGCGCGTCGAAGAACTCGCGCCCGGTGAACACGCCGACGCCACAGGGTGAGTAGAAATCCTCCTCGTTCAGGTTGAAGTCCTCCGCCGACGAAGTGTAGCGGTAAGTGAGTTCGCTCGCCAGCGTGGCGGAGGTCGTGACTCGCGGCGCCAAACTGTCCACCGCTCCGCTCCACAGCCCCGTCTCGCTCGGCTCGCCGTGCGCGGCGGTGTCCCAGCCGCGCAGGTTCATCTCGTAGATGCCCTCCAACCCGGCCGGCACACTGGCCGTCCAGTCGGTAGTTTCGACCCCGGAGCCGTTCTGTGTGGGCACAGCCGGGCACCAGCGGCTTTGATAGAGGGCCTTGACCTCCAAAGCCGACAGGGCGCGGGCGTAGATGCGCACATCGTCGAGCTGACCCTGGAAGTTATCCGTGTCATCTGGATGCGCGGTGACGCCCCACGAGACGCTGAGCGACTGCCCACCGGCTGCGAAAGTGTGACTGCCTGACGCGGGCGCAGTATCAACCGTGATGGAGCCCATCGGAACGCGCTTGACGCTCTGCCCGCTCGGCGCGTAGTAGGCCGCCACGATCCCGGCCGATTCACAGAAGTCGAATGGCCCCTCGATCTCGGCGGTCGCGCCCACACTGAGCGTCCCGGTCCAGACCTTCTCCCCGTTGATCTCGATCCCGTAGCCATAAGCGTTCCAGGTCTGGGGCGTCAGCCCCAGCTCCGGTATCCGCGCGCACCCGGACCCATCACCGGGCGCCGGCGCCCTCCCGATGTCCACCTGCCCCACGGGCGAGGGCGTCTTCCCCGCCAGGGCGTCCGTGGTGTATCTCTGGACGCCGTTGATGAAGATGCGGTAGTCTGCGCCGTCGAAGGTCGCCGCCACGTGATTCCAGGCCTCCTCTGTCAGCAGCGCACCGGTGGTGAACGATTCGGCCGCGCTGCCATCGCCAAAGCCGGCGATGAGCTGAGTGCCGCTCACAACGCTCAGGAACGGATAGGCGTACTTCGACTCGGCGTAGGCCTCGCCGCTGAAGATCGGATAGACTTGGTCGCCGTCGGCCGCTGTTGGGTAGACCCACGCGGCCTCGGTGAACTGCCCGACGGTGAGCCTCAGGCCGGTATCTGGCCCGACGCTCACGTAGTCATCGCTGCCATCCAGCGCCATGGCCTGCCGGCCCACTTGTCCCGCCGTCCCCTTCACGGCGTCGTCGAGGGCGCCGGTATGCAGCGTCCCATCGTGACCCTTCCCGGATGCATCCGCCAGCGTGGCCCCGTCATCGAGATCTCCATCGTCGAAGGAGAGCGCCAGGATCGCGCCTGCGCCGTGGTAGAGCGTATGCACCTCGGCGGAGGACAGCGCGCGGTTGAACACTTGAAGGTCGCTCATCCAGCCTGCGAAGGGCCGGTAGTAAGCGTGCTGCTCCGGCTGGCGGTTCGACCCCAGCCAGATTCCAGAGCTGGCACTGATGAGGCCCAGATCGGCCTGGCTGAAGCCGTAGCCCGCCGATTGCCCGTCGATGTAGCTCGTCAGCAGCCCATAAGTGTCGCGGACCACCACCAGGTGATGCCAGACGTCCGGCGAAAGCAGCCCGCCGTCGCTCAACAGCGTCGTCTGGCTTCCATCCAGCTTCGCCTTCAGCGTGACGTGGTTCGAGGCGTTGGTCTGGAGCGCGAAGTCGTCGTCGCCTTGTCCTGAGCTTG
>CAZDYW010000016.1:7764-18883 GCA_964509655.1 uncultured Anaerolineales bacterium | reverse complement strand
AGAGAGGATGCGCGGGTCGCGGATAATGTGACGAAATTCCTTGTAAGCCACGACCAGCAGTCGGTGGATCGACATAACAAAGAAGATTGTAACACGGTGATGGACAAGGGGCAAGAAGAAGCTGCTTATCTTTAGTAAGGCAGGGGCTAAAAACGGGAGAGGCTAGCGGAGGCGGCGGTGCCACTCTTCCTTGAGCTCCAGCGAGGCCAGATCGCCACCAGCGTCGAGGAAGCCCTTCAATAAACGGTTGAATTTGTTCCGTTCCTCCAACATAGGAAAGTGCTGAGCACCTTCCAGGAACATCATCCGCGTATTTTGGGCAAAAGAGCGCATAATGCGCGAAGAGGGAGGCTTAACAATAGGGTCATCTATACCATGGACCAGGAGGACGGGAAGCTGGGGTGGGAAGGAGAGATTGCGCAGGTCTTGCTCCATCGCAGAACGCATGCTGGAGGTAATAGCATTGGCGTCTGCCTTGCGTGCTTCCACGTCGACCTCAGAGAAGTTGACATGGCGCGATACCAGTTTGGCCAATGCCTCACCATTGCCAGAGAAGGAAGCCAGTGGGCGCTTGAAAGCGGAATCATTTAGGGGGACACTCACAGCCATGACGCGCTCTACTTGCTCCACGTATTGGGAAGTGAAAGAGAGCGCCACTAATCCACCCAAAGAATGACCCACAAGGGAGACTTTGCCAACTCCGAGTTCATGCAGAAATTCTTTGAGGAGGCTAATGTAAGCTTGGATGTTGTAGTGCATGTTAGTCTTGTCCGAGTCGCCAAAGCCCCATAGATCAAGAGCATAGGCGCGGCGATCCACCGACAATTCCTCCATCGCCGGCACCCAGTAGCGCCACGAGCCGAGCCAGCCATGAATAAAGATTACTGGCCCCCCGC
This sequence comes from uncultured Anaerolineales bacterium, assembly GCA_964509655.1. GTDB lineage: Bacteria > Chloroflexota > Anaerolineae > B4-G1 > B4-G1 > CAZANJ01. Next base: position 17,987 of record CAZDYW010000016.1, on the reverse strand, counting down.
GCCCTATTGCCTCGTAGTGAACAAGGCCCTCTTTTAGAACAATGGCACTCATCTGCTAACCCTGCTATCTGAGATTGCGGTCAGAAAATCTGAGGCAAACTCAGCCCTCATTAAACCGCTCCTAATCCTCCGTCACGCTCATGCTCTGGAGGATATCCTTGATTTGATTTGTCAATTCATCCGGCGCAAAAGGTTTAACGATATACTCGACCGCACCAGACTCCAGCCCCTCCTTAATTTCGTCATCTTGTCCCTTAGCAGAGAGAAAGACGACCGGGATAGAGCTGGTAGCAGGATCCTCCTTCAAGCGCCGGCAAGCCTCATATCCAGACATTCGAGGCATGCGCACGTCCAGGAGGATCAGATCTGGTTTTTCCCGAGATACTTCTTCAAGGGCCTGAACGCCGTCCTCGGCCACTGTAACATCAAAGCCGGCAAAGCGCAGCGTGAACCCGATCAGATCGCGAATATCGCGTTCGTCTTCAACGACGAGGACCTTCGACATAATCCCCTACCTCTCTCAACTATATCACTTGCCATAAGCACTTCAATTCGCGGCAAGCAATGCATCAACCCTTTCAGGACTATCTTTCTCCGAAGATGGGTCAATCTTACCTAGTCGATTTGACCCAGGCTCTCCGGCAATACGCTTTCAATTTCGTCGATCAACTCCTCGAAGGAGAAGGGTTTGGTCACAAAGCGCGCTGCCCCTAAAGCGAGTACTTTCTGCCGCTTGGCATCATCCATTATCGCGCTTCCCGTTATCACGATTACGGGTATCTCCTGTGTCTCCGGTTCTTCCTTCAGCCGCCTCAGCACCACGGCACCATCCACATCAGGCAAGTGAAGGTCGAGCAGGATCAAAGTCGGCTGGATCGCACGCGCTAGCTGTAAAACTTGCTGACCTTGAGTGACGGATCGGGTGTTAAAATCCCTGGCCTGCAAGATTTCGCACAGAAAAGAGGCCGTGTCCTCATCATCGTCCACCACAAGCACTGTGCCCCGCCGCACTAACGCTTTCTGCATAGCTCCTAACAGTCGTTGCTCATCAATCGGCTTGGTCACATAATCCACCGCGCCCAAGCGCAAGCCATCTTGTCTTCGATCCGGTACAATGGAAACTATGATCACTGGAATTTCCTTCGTCACGGGATCCGACTTCAAGGTTTCGAGCACATCGAAGCCGTCCATATCGGGCAGCAGGATGTCCAAAGTGATCAAATCGGGCTCCTCAACCTGTGCTGTCTCCAGGGCCGCTTCCCCATTCCGGGCGATCAGCACTTCTCTCCCATCATCAGCAAGCTGCATCTTCATGAGCTGAGCAACATCGGCATCATCCTCCACAATCAAAATCTTTATTTTGTTTTGCTCAGCCATCTTCGCTTTCTGGGTGGGCAAGGTAAATGTAAACGTGCTCCCTTCACCAGGTTCGCTCTCCACCCAGATTTGTCCATCGTGCATCGCCACCAGGGACTCCACAATGGACAGACCCAAGCCGGTTCCCGTAGCCTCCTGCACCACAGGATTATCGGCACGGAAGAAACGGTCGAAGATCTTGGCTTGATCTTCCGGCGAGATGCCAATGCCTGTATCGCGCACTGAGATTTGCACATCGGAGTTATGATGGTGTGCGCAGACTACGACCTCTCCTCCACGCGGCGTGTAGTTGCAGGCATTCCCGACCAAATTGGTCAAAATCTGCACCAAACGGTCGGCATCGGCGTGAACCATGGGCAGATCAGATGGAACATCGGAGCGCAAATCCAGTTCCTTTTCCCGCGCCCGACCCTTCATAGATAGAATGACGCGATCAATGACTTTTTCGACTTGCGTCTCCTGGGGCGAGAACATAATCCGCCCGCTTTCGATGCGCGAGATGTCCAATAACTCATTGACCAATGTCCGGAGGCGCTCTACATTACTCTTGATCACCGAGAGGAACTCTTTCTGTTCCTCTGTCACGCTGCCAACCGTTCCCAGGAGGAGCATATCCACATATCCCTTAATCGAGGTCATCGGCGTGCGTAGCTCGTGGGAGACCATAGAGACGAACTCCACCTTGGCTTGCTCCGCCTCCACCTCGGCGGTGATGTCTCGGAATACTGACACTGTGCCGAGCAACTCTTGGCCCATGAATACCGGCGCCAAGTGGACACTAACAACACGATCCTCAATATCCAGGCGCGTGGCTAGATAATCCCCTTCCTCGTAGGATTCCGGTTCCTCTTCCCACTCGGTGACCATCTCCATCCAATCATGGGCCTGACTGCCGTAAAGCCCCAACATCTCCCTCGTAGCACGTCCCAGCGCATCCTCACGCGGGAGCTCCAGGATGCGTTCCGCGGCTGCATTGAACAGAATCACATTGCCTTCGGAATCGGTCACCATAACCCCATCGGCGACACCTTCCAGGATAGCCTCGCTCTTCGCGGCCTCGACGCGTTGTGCCTTGAGCATGCCGCCCATTTGCTCTGTCTGCTCACGGATCAGGCTATATAGCTTCGCGTTGTTGATTGCATGGGCAACCTGTACAGCGGCTGTCTCCACCAAGCGTCGATGCTCCTCGCGGAAGTGGCCCGGTTCGGCGTGCAGCAAGAGCAAAGCGCCCAACACTTCGTCTCCCACGATCAGGGGTACGGACAAGGCCGAACGATACGCTCGATCCCGCTCTCCCATCTCAACCCAGCGCGAATCTTGCTGGATGTCAGAGACGATGGTGGCCTCTCGCTGCTCAATTACCCAACCCACCAGCCCCTCACCCCGAGAGAAAGGCACCGGATCGCCACCGGGTGACAATTTTACGTCGGCGCCACAAGCAGCACGGTGGATCAACTGTCCAGAACTCGCGTCCAGCATCATGGTAGAAGCCCGATCGGCCTCCACGGCATCCACCACCAGGGCCAGGGCTTTGTTCAAAACATAATCAAGGTCTAGACTGGCGGACAGCTCAGAAGCGATGCGGTAAAGCGTCTCGACCCGGTCGCGCTCCTCGGTCAGATTCTCTAAAGCATCAGCCAATTCCTCGGTGCGTTGCTCAACGCGCAGCTCCAGATCCTGGGAGAAGGCGCGGACTTCCTCGAACAAACGTGCGTTGTCCACAGCCACGGCAACCTGATCGGCTATAGTGGAGAGCAACAACTGCTCCTCTGCGCTATAGGCATGGGATTGGTAGGATTGCACATTGATGATGCCGATCACTCGATCGCCGACCAGCATCGGCACTCCCAACCATGAGGCAGCGACATTTTCGACATCGCCTTCTTGCATCGGAGGTGCCGGCAAGAGATCTCGCTCCTCTGCCAAATCTCGAATGAGGAGAGGCTCTTGTTCTTCGACGACAACGGCGGAAAGACCATCCAGCTTGCGCTTGACCCTTGGATGGCGCTCGCCCTCATCCACCAGCAAGCGGAAGTCCAAATGATCAGCTTCCTCATCATAAAGGGCAATGAAGAAAGCATCAGCGGGAAAGACTGAGGAAATCTCCTGATAGACAGTATCCAAAAGATCATCTAACTGGAGAGTAGAACCAGCGGCGCGTGAGATGCGGTTGACGACAGCGAGGCGCTCGGCGCGGCTGGTGGTCTCCTCGTAAAGCCGCGCATTCTCAATGGCGTTGGCAAGTTGATCAGCCATCGTCTGCAAGGTGGCTACATCCTCATTGGTGAAAGCAGCCTCCTGCTTAGACTGAACGTCGAGGGCTCCGATTACTCGACCACGGCTGATGAGTGGAAGAGCCATCTCGGAGCGAGTTTCGGGCATATCGGGGTTATCAAAGAAAACAGCATCCGCGCCCACATCAAGCGCGATGCGAGGTTCACCATAGCCTGTAACGTGTCCCACGATGCCAACCTTACCGACGGCCAGCTTGTGCCCACGTGCCAGCATCCGCCGACCGCCCTCGGAGGAGACGGATTGCAAGACGGCATACTCACCCTGTTCATCCACCAGGAACACGCCCGCGTGATAGAACCCGAACTTGTCGGAGATGAGCTGCACGGTCTCATCGAGGAGTTGATCCACGTCGAGGATGGCTGTAGCGCCTCTGGCAACCTCGGACGCGGCCTCCAGCCGAACTGCGCGTTGTTGCGCCTCCTCGAAGAGCCGGGCATTCTCCACCGCCACCGCGACCTGATCGGCCAAGGCGGAAAGCATCGCCACCTCGACCGGCATGAAACTTTCAGGCCCCTGACGACCGGCGCAAAGCACGCCAACCACCTGATCGCCAGCGGTGAGCGGGGTCAAGACGAAAGCCTTGATCGCGCTTTCGGGATCGACGGGTACAAGGGGTCTACCCAAGGAATCATCCTCCTCGGCTAGATCATCGACGACAACCGGCATGCCGCTCTCGGCCACCCGACCCACCAAACCCTCGCCTGGCGCGTACCGGTGAGAAGTGAAGAGCGTTTCAGGTTTCAGGCCCGATTCCCGCCCATAGATAGCCCTTGGCAGATAAAGCCCGCTATCAACATCCAGGAGGAAGATGCTGCTATGATCACAAACCAACAGATCGGAGGCGGTCTTGACGACATCCTTCAAAAGTTCGCCCAGTTCCAACTTAGCCGTGGCCGACTGACTGATGTCATTGAAAAGAGCCAAAATCTCAGCACGGCGCTGTAGCGCCTCCACCATGTGAGCGTTCTCGATTGCCAACGCGGCCTGGGCGGCGAAAATCTCCAGGGCCTCCACCGTGCGCTGGTCAGGGACTCGTCCATCGCGCGGCTGATCGACCGAAAGTAATCCTCGCACATCGCCGCCTGGCCCAACCAAAGGCACGAGCAACATATCGCTGGGATGCCATCGACCGGGCTCACGCTCCACGCCTACATCGGCACCATTCACCGTGTAAATATCGAGGCGTTCACGCCATTTGGCCTGTTGTTCCGCCGGAATGTAGTAGCTCTGGCTGATGCGGTACTCCTCAGCCATCATCTCCTCGACGAGGCTCCAGGGCTGCCGCACCTCCTTGATGCGCTCGAAGTCCGGGATGGGGATGCCAGCGGCGGCCACACGCCGCTGATAGGGAGGTTCACCCTCCAATATGCTGACCAAGACAACGTTAAATCCTACACTCTCCTGGATGCCATAAGCGACTTCCTCCAGGATCTCCTTCAAAGGCCGATCCGAGCGCAGCGCCCTGCTGACTTCCAAGACGGAGCCCAGTTGATCGGCGCGGCGGCGCAACAGTTCCCCACGCTCCAACTGTTCGTGATAACGTCGCGCATTTCCAATGGCGATAGCGGCCTGTGCTGCCAACCCTTCGGCGAAGGTCAGCAACTCTTGGCTAAATCCATCTACCTCGACGCTCTCCAGGATGATCAACCCGGCCAGTGTTTCGGCATAGAAAATGGGCACGGCGACCATCGACTTGGCATCACACGTAAAGCTGACAGCCTCCCCTTTAGAGGTACAATCGGGCTCGAAAACCAACTGGTGTGTGCGCAACACATCCCCCAAAACAGGATGTTCCTCCGGGGCTTGCAAGATGGCTTCGATGTGTTCGCGCTCACCGTCTTGGCACCCCGTACAAGTCTCCAATTGCAACTCACCGCTTTCCGGGTCGCGAAGCGCAACAGCCCCATAATTCGCCTTGCTCAAGCTCAAGGCTTCCTCCAGCACCATGTCGAGAATATGTTCCAGGTTGAGCGTAGCGTTAATCTCCTGGCTCACACGCTGAAGGCTGCTCAGCGCATCCACCCGGTTTTGCAACTCCTCATCGGTATGGCTATAAAGGCGAGCGTTGTGGATCGCGATGGCAGCTTGATCGGCGAAAGCGGTCAGCAACTCGATCTCAATATCGGAGAAGGTATGCGGGTTGGCGAAAGCGACCGAGAGCATGCCGATGACCCTATCGGCCCGTTTGAGCGGAAGGTCGGCAAAGGCCCGCACGTTTTCCTGAGCGGAAAGCGGGGCCAGGGGCCAAAGATCATCGTCGGCCATGATATCCGGTACAATCAAAGGCTTACCGGTAGCGACGGCATGGGCTCGCCCCCCGCGCTCCAGTGTGAGCACTTGGGAACGCTCCTCGTAAAGCTCACTGTATCCAAGCGTCATCGCCAAGCGCAGCACGTTCTGATTCTCGTCCAGCACGAAGACGGAAGACCTCTGGCAACCCACCACTTTGCGCACCGCGTCAGTGATGCTCCTAAGCACCTCCTCCAAATCGAGCGACTCACTGACAGTGGCGGAAACCTCGGCCAAGGAAGCTAGCTCAGAAGCTCGGCGTCGCGTCTCCTCATACAATCGACCGTTCTCAATGGCGGTAGCAAAATAACCAGCGACGGCCTTCATGACTCGCACCTCTTCACGATCAAAGCCCCCGCTGCGATTGGTCAAGTAGAGCTCGCCGATTCCGCGATCCTTCAATCGCACCGCAACACCGGCGAAATTCTGGATGTCCAGGGCACGGATGTGAGGGCGATATGCGGGTATGATATTGGGATCATTCTCCGGATCGTTGCAGAAATAACTTCCGCCCCGAGCGAAGATCGATTGTTCGAATCCCTCGCTGTCGGTCGAGATTTTGAATCGCTCCACCTTCTTGCGATCTGCCCCGGACGAGACGAGGTAACGTGCCACCAGCGCTTCCTGTGCCTTATCATAAAGCAGCAGCACGCCCATATCCGCGTCCAGCAACTGGATCGCTTCGCCCATCAAGCGATCCAATAACTCATTAACTTCGAGACTGGAACCGGCAAGGGCCGCGATGTTGGCCAGACCGGCCTGCCGCTCGGCCCATAGTCGAGCTTCGGCGTAAAGGTAGGCATTCTCCATCGCCACCGCCGCTTGACTACCGATCGCCTGCAACAATTCAACATCACGCTCGGTATAAAGTTCCTTCTGATAACTAGCGAGCTCCAACGTGCCGACAAATCGCCCTCGGCTCTGTAAAGGGATACCAATGTAGGATTGGAAGGGGTACTCAGGGGTGTCGACCCTGGGGCGCACGTCCTCTCGGGCCTGAACGTCGGAGATGAGCAATGGGCTGCGATGGCGGATTATCCAACCGGTATACCCCTCGTCGATGTGGTAGATTCCACCCGTCTCGCGGGCATAAGCGCGTCTGCCTCCCCAGCCCTGAGTTACGCAGCGCTTTCCCTCCTCATCCCAGAGCGTGATCTCGGCCACATCGTAGAGGAGAATCTGCTGCGTACTAGAGAGTATAGCGTCCAAGGTCTCGCTCAGATCAAGCCCGCCGCTGATGTCCGCGCTCAGCATGCCCAAAACTTCCGCTCGATCAGATGGTCGGCGTGAAGTTGCCGCAAATAATTGTCCACGACGTTGGCCCCAAAGGGCGGCCAATTGGCCCACCAAAAAAAGCAAAGCAGCGACAAGCAGGGCTTCCAGGAGATAGGGAGGGAAAGCGGAGGGTGAAGTGGCAGAGAAGGTGCTGACTGTGGAGACAACAATCAACAACGTGGCAACCGCAGATGCGACAAAGGCCCAGCGCCAGCCAAAACGGTAGGCAAACAATGCCACCGGCAGGATGAGCAAATAGCGCGGGATGGCATCCCATGCGGGAGGCGCTTCGGCCATCCATATGGCTAGCCCCAGGGTCGCAAACGCAGCGATCAAAACGACCAGTAGGTCAAGCCATTCCCATTGTCGTTTTTCCATCTACATCCCCACAGACGAGGCTATAACCCAAAGACTTAGTCTTCAAGCATCCACTCCTATTCTTGGCGAGCAGCTTCACGCCGAGCGCTGGCGGCGGCCTCGGTAATCTCCCTGATGTCCGCGAAAGGCCCTTCATCCGATGTGAGAGTTCCGACGGCAAGGTGCATCAAATCAACCTTGGTGGTGTTGCCGTCATCGTCCTCGACGACCAAATAGCCACGCTCTCGCGTTCGCCAGTCGTAATGCGTGCCCACCTTTTCATCGAAGCGTTGCTTGATCTCCTCGACCATGGGGGTCATGTATTCCTTTTGTGTGATGATGATGAATTCGTCTCCCCCGACATGGCCAATGAAATCATTGGGTGTCCCCACATCATCCACCATATCGCCCATCGTCATAGCGGTGAAGCGCAACACTTCTTCGCCAGCTACGAAGCCATATACTTCGCCAAAGTGGCTGAAGCCCTGAATGCCAACGTAAAGTATGGCCCAGTCATCCCGGCGCATCAACTCGCGCAGCTGCTCCTCAATGAGGCGACCGCTGGGCAAGCCAGTGGTAGGACTGGTCAAGCTCTCGTATCTGGCGCGGGCAATGGCGTTCCGGACGCGCAAATTGAGCTCTTCCACATCGAAAGGTTTGGTGATGTAATCATCGGCGCCCAATTCAAGGCCTCGGATTTTGTCGGAGCGCTCATCCTTCTGGGTCAAAAAGATGATGGGAATATGACTGGTGCGCAAATTATTGCGCAACTCACGACATACGTCGTAACCATCCATATCCGGCAACATAATGTCCAGAACGATGACGTTGGGTAATTGATGTCGGCACATGTCCAACGCATCCTCGCCACGCGGTGCCACAGACACTTCGTAATCTTGCGACTCGAAGTAGATGCGCAACATATTGGAGATATCGAAATCATCCTCAACGACCAGAATTCTACCTTGGGACATGTTTCCCCCTGTCTTAATCGCTAAACCGTCAACTCCTAATCTCTAACCGAAACCCGTGCTTATGAGCTAAATGCGCAATCTCGCTTACTCGCTCCCCTTGAATCTTTTTTCCTAATGAATAACTTTCATAGCGGCCTTCCAAAGCCAGCACCATCACCTCCGCCATACAGGCGTAGGCCTTACCTGGGGGAAGGCCAAAATCGAATCCAAAGTCGACATCGCCTGGTATATCGACGATGCCGCCTTCAATAATGGCAATGTCCTCGCGTTCGCGTTCCACCTCTGGCGCAAGATCGGAAGGGAGCGCTACGTCACATACGATAGCGTTACGTTTGAGGTGCTGCGGGTAAATAATGGGAGTAGTGGAGCTGGTAGCACTGAGCACTAACTCGGCCCCACTGATGTCGTTGATATCCGTTGTAGCACTCACTTCACTCGCACCCGCCGCTTCCACCATTCCTCGTGCGTCCTCCAGGCGATATTGACGCCGACCAACCAGCACCATTCTCTTCACCAGCGGGGCGAGTGATTCCGCACAAGCCAAGCCAATGCTGCCGGAGGCTCCCACCACGGCCAGGACAGCTTGTTCCAGCTCGACGCCACGCTCCAGAGAAACTGCCTTCAAAGCATCGACTACCAATGCCACGGTGAGACTGTGTCCTGTGGTGACGGGGATGCTCAGCCTTTTGGCAATTGTCACTCCCCCATCCCCCACCACAGAGGCAAAAGCTCCCAGTCCCAGGACACGAGCCCCCAGCCCCTGCGCCAGATGCCCGGTTTGGACGATTTTATCGTAGACGACCTGCGGTGGTAGTCGCAACATCTGACGGGCGGTGAAGGGACAAGCCACCAGCCACCCCTCGACCGTCTTGCCAGTACCAGCAGAACACACGCCGGTGATATGCGAGATGTAAAGCGGCGGCCAAAAACGCGAGAAATAATGGATCAAGGGCTTGGGCAGTATACGCGCCAAGAGCGGATATTTACGGGCCACATCCTGCTTAGGGTCCAATGGATGAATGATAAATGCGAAGTTGTCCATACTCCCGCCCAAATTCAACGTTTATATTTTCTTGCATGCAGGCGCTCCCAATCCTTGATCTTGGAAAGATCGCTCTGTTCATAATGAATGTTACGATCAATCACCCGCCTCTCGGTAGTGGCAAACAAAACGACATCCGATTCGATGGCCCGTGCCGGGTAGACCACCATACCGGATCCAATAAAACAGTTGTGCCCCACACAACCGCCCAGCACCGGCATGCCGGTCTTCTCTAAACTGTCACCACGCTTCGCTCTGATAGGCTTAGGCACCAGATTGAAATCGGTAAATGTGTTTCCAGCACCGATAAATGTGTTGCGCCCGATGCTACAAAACTGCAAACAGGTATTCTGAGCCACCATCGAATCGTCCATCATGCTGGTCATAAAAAGAGCAGCTCGGAAGGGTAGAAAACAACTATTCGACACCACACTAAGTTGGACCTGCCCTCCGGTCCCGATGTCCACATTATTACCGATATAGGAAACATCTATGACGGCTCCCGGCCCGATGCTGACGTTATCGCCGATGTAGGTGGGGCCTCTGATGACGACGGAGGGATCAATGCTACAATTGCGGCCAATATGCACCACCTCGGAGCATTCCAAGACTTG
>CAZDYW010000016.1:0-7664 GCA_964509655.1 uncultured Anaerolineales bacterium | reverse complement strand
TGCAAGGGGAGAGCGTGCTCGGTGATAGCGGGATCATCGATGGAAAAGGCTACGCGGCAGGGCTCTCCCAATTCTTGAGCTTGCTGAATGAAGGCTTCCAGAAAATGCTCATCGAAGAACAAATTATCGCGGTAGACAAACATCTCAGTTTCTTCCGCTTCGATATCGTCCAAGGAATCGACATCACGCTCCCGATCGGTATAGGGAGCCAATAAATCCCGTTGGTGGAGCCAGAGTGACTTGTTGAGCACGCGCAGGTTACGCGCTGTCTCATTGAAGGGGAATATCTTGCGATGGTCTCGTAAGATGATCTTGCGCATAGAGGCTCCAGATTTCCTAGTCCAATGGCTGCTTACCGATCAAAATTGTACAAGTAGAGTCGCCGCGTGCGATACAGGAAGTCTCCTCCACGTAAAAATTTCTGCCGCCGCTGACCCAATAAAGCCCCTCTTCTAGAATACCGACAGTTAGATTACAACAGGGCGAAGTGCAAGAGCGCCCCCAGCAAACGCTACAACGCTCGGTGATCCAATGGAAATAGTCCTCGTCCTCATCAAGGCGCACTAAAAGGTCGGAGAACTTTTCGAACATCTGGATCAGTACTTCGAATCCTACCTTGACTTTTACCTTAAGGGGCAAGACACGAAATGCGAGGTCAGCGACGCCCAGAACCGCTCCCAAATCCTCAATGCCCAACCGGAAGCATGAACGCCCCACCCTCATCGCCAAGTTACGGCCACTGCGCGGCCCATACATCTCCTCCAACGCCTGCATGAGCCTTCCTAACTCATCAAAGGGATACTCAAAGTCAAAATTATTAGGCGGAAGGCTACCGATGCGCTCCTGAAGCCGAGCAAGGTTTAGGATAGCATTCACGCCATTTTGGCCCATTACATCTTCCATAGCGAGAAGGAAGATCCGCCCCATTTTGTTGGAAAAGAAATATTGTGGCGATCCATCGACCGCCGATAAGGTCCCACCCTCCATCATCCATTATCCTTTGACTGGCCGAATAAACCACAACACGTATCTAGGACACTCGATGGTTCAAGAATTCATGCAGCACTCGATAGAAGCGCTGGGGTTCATCCATCATCGGGAAATGACCCGAATTCTGGAAGCGACGGAGCTCTGCCCTAGCTACTCTTTCCTCTAGCACATCCCCCTGCTTCGGATCCACGATGTTATCCTTCTGACCATAAATGCCCAGCGCCGGAACCCCTATCTCACCCAGTCTCGACCGTAGATCAGTCTTCCAAAGGGAAGCTATACTAAGGTGAAAGGATTCCAACGTAGTGCGCGATAGGTCACGCTCGAACATCTTGTACCAAGTCTTCCAATCCTTGGCCAGAAGCGGGGATAAAAGCCGAACTCCCAGGGGGATGGCACCGGGCATTTTGTAGGCTAAGCTAGCCAGAGAGCGTCGGGCCGCTAGGCGCAAGATAATGGACAAACCCTCTCCCGCGATGGGTGAGCCCACGATGGCCACTTTGTCGACATTATCAGGGTGATCCAGCACCATGTTCAGTGCCACTGTGCCCCCCATTGAATGGCCCAGTATGGAGGCTTGCAGAATCCCCAAGCGGGCCATAAACTGGTTCACCATCTCGACATAACCCTCGACCGTGAAACCTGTCCCGCTTTTTCCAGAGTCGCCAAACCCCCAGAAATCGAGCGCGTAGGTCTTGAAAGAACTACTCAAAGATTCCATCGTCCCACGCCAATGATCCCAAGACTCGAGCCACCCATGCAATAAGATCACAGGCTGCCCATTACCATAAGCTTCGTAATGGACAATACCCTGGTCGGTAACAACAGAACTCATGAGTGTTTTACTCCTGTCTTCAGCATTGCATGTTGATCATCAAGCAGTAGGAATCGCAATCATTCCACCATAACCAGTCCATGATAACGCTCTAACTATATCAAGAATCGCTCCAAGCGTCCATTGCAGTTACGTTAAAGCGAGGTTACAATACTTCCCAGGAATTACGCTCAAGGCGGAGAGCTCTCTAAGACAGGTAGACCCCTAACAACAAACGGCGGTCGAATCCATAAGCACGCGATCCGACCGCCCTGACTTGGACCAACGTCACTCTTCTTTGCTAACCAACGCATGGTCCTCAAACATGATGCGATTAAGATGGACTTTAACCAAGCACTTGTCCCGCTCCACCGCCCGCACGTAATCCAGACCGACAATCCTAGACCTGCAGTCTGACAATTTTTAGGACAACTTCAAACGAGGAAAACAAGAGTTGCCCCTACTACTCCACCTCGTCGATGACCGCGAGGATAGAATACAACAATTCTAATAACACACTCTTGACGCTCTCACGGTCGGTCGCCACGCAAGTAAGCATCTTAGTCTCTGCAGGTATGCGCAGAGCAATACGCAAATCCTCAAGCGACCAAGCATCCTCCATATCTTGCTTATTGGCGGCAACGATATAAGGCACAGGTGCATAAGAACGGAAAGTGTCGAGAATGTCACGGGCCTCCCGGAAGGTCTCCGGTCGCACGCTATCAAGCAAAACGATGAAGCCCAGCATGCCTTCCGAGAGAACTTCCCACATAAAGTCGAAGCGGCGCTGTCCTGGTGTTCCAAATAGATAGAGCACCAACTCCTCATCCACCGTGATACGTCCGAAGTCCATCGCCACTGTGGTCCGATCTTTGATGCGCTCTGCCCGACTTGAGATTTTCCGCTCAGTCTCGACGACATCGATCTCACTGATCGTCTGAATAAATTGGGTTTTGCCCGCCGAAAAGGGGCCGGTGACTACCATTTTCACAGCTTGCATTGTTAAAGTTCCCTAATACGGTCAATTAATCGCACGATCACATTCCGCTTTACAGCCGGACGCCTTTCTTCAGGCTGCACAGCTTTCCCGGAAGGTTCAGCTTCCGCCTCCACCTCTGGTCGGACTAATTCCACCAATCCCGCTTGCAACAGCCCATACACAATCTTGCGAATTTGGAACTCGCTCATGTTGTTATAGTGAGCAATCTGGCGAATGGTGTTCCGTGGATTGATGAAAGAAACCACACGCCATTCTTCGACGTTGAGATTTATGTCGCGCAGATTGGTCCCGGGGCGATCAACAAACTTGAGCGAAGCATCTAAATCAGGCAGCTCATCCTGCATCCGCTTCCACTCTTCCAAGCGGCGACTGCCCTCTAGGATCACATTTTCCAGATCAATGGGAACGGTAATGCGATCCTTTACCGGCAACAGGCTCGAATCGAAGCGAAAATCCCCATTAGGCCATGTGAAAAGCGGATATACATTGCTCAAAATATATGAGCGCACACTCGTCACAACATCATCTTGGCTCACATACCCCGCGTTCACCAGCAGCAGACCCAATTCCTTATCGCTCCGCTCGCTGGCGCGACTTTGGATCGCACGTGCCTGTTCATCAGTTAGCTTACCAGCACGCCGCAGCAGCTCCGACAAATGGTCACCATCGCCATCCATAGTAGCATAAATGAGCTTCCCCTCTTTGAAGGAGAGGCTCGCTTGCGTTTCGGATTTGTCGATCATCAACGTGCCCGTCTTGCGCGCCAAGTTGATGAGATTGAGCAACTGTACTGTGCTGAAATCGCGTAAATTACCTTTGAGTGCCATATCCTACTACCTCCACTGCACAGCAAAGCCGTCGGCGTGATTCACTATCAAAAAACTTCAGGCTCGATTATACCCTCTCTCCACACACTAGTCAACCGTAGCCCGAACATCACTTGCCCATCCCACCCACCGATGGTATACTCTAGCTCCAAGTTATTGCTCCATCGAAAACATGAGAGGGACAAAGGGCTATGCCAGAATTGATCTTCATCCGCCACGGACAAACACAGGCCAACGCCGATGGGCGCTGGCAAGGCTGGAGCGATTATCCCCTCACCCCTCTCGGCCAAACTCAGGCCCAAGCAGTCGCCCAGCGCCTGGCCTCCATCCCCGATGACTTCATCGCTCTCTACACCAGCCCACTCCTCCGCGCCCGCCAGACGGCTCAGGCAATCAGCAATGCGCTGGGACTGGATGCCGCCATCGTCGAATCTCTCAAGGAGATCGACTTCGGAGAACTGAACAACATCTCCCTGGAGGAAATGGAAGCCCAACACCCTGAGCTCTTCACCCGCTGGCAGGATAAGAGCGATATGGAGTTCCAATGGCCCGGAGGCGAGCAAAGAGGCAAGTTCTTCGCCCGCGCCGCAGCGGCCTGCGACCTCATCCTCTCCAACCACTCCAACTCCAGCAAGCAACACTCTGTGATCGTCGTAGCCCACGGCGGCACGTTGCGTGCTTGCCTGGCCCATCTCCTGCCCGATCAGTTTGGCCGCTGGTGGACCTACTCTCTCGATAACGCAGGCCTGACCCGCGTGCAGATCGATGAAAACGAGGCCCGCTTAATCGTGCTCAACGATACAACACACCAGCCCACCCAAAAGGAAGAGAAGAATGGCTAAAAGACGTCGCCGCCACGGGAAACGCTTCCGCTTGCTGATCTACAAGCGCATGTGGCAACGTTGGGCATTGCCTTCCTTGCTGGTTATGCTGGCATCTTTCGCCTGGTGGTGGTATGCGCCACAAAACCCGCTCCTCCAAAACGAAGCCGCCCAGCCCGACAACCTGCGCCGCTCGCTGACCCTCATCCCGGCCTTCGCATCCTTCGCCATTCTGATCTACAGCCTCCTGGCCCGACGAATGGCTTGGGTACAATGCCACTCCAACCACTTGCGCATCCGAACCCCCTTCTATCCCCTCGTCGTGTCCTATCTGCGCATCCGAGACGTGCATCCAATGACCTTTGGGCAGGTCTTCGATCCAGCCAAAGAAAAACCGGCCCGCCGACGATGGCTACAGCCCTATTGGCGAAAGACAGCCGTGGTCGTCGAGCTCTCTGACTATCCGGTCGGCAGGGGCTGGCTGCACCTTTGGCTTAGCCGCTATCTGATGAAACCCTCCGCCAGCGCCGGCTTAGTCCTGCTCGTCGATGATTGGATGGCCCTTTCTCAACAGCTCGACGACTTCCGCAACGTCTGGGCCATGCGCCGCTTGGAGCAACGACAAAAAGCGATGAAAAAACGACGCTAACCCTCCCACCTACACCACCTCCACCACAGAGCCATCCGGCGTCTTTGTCACCTCAATCCGGGCTGGAAACACATCCCTCAGTTCCTCGATGTGCGTGATGACCAACACACGCGCGAAATCATCCTGAATGGCATTGATCGCCTCGACCAGCCGCTGCCGGCCCTGCGCGTCCTGAGAACCAAAACCCTCGTCGATCACCAAAGTCTGTAGCTGCGCACCGGCCCGCCGCGCCAACAGCTTCGAGAGCGCGATGCGAATGGCGAAATTTACCCGGAATTGCTCCCCTCCGGAGTACATTTCATAAGGCCGCGTGCCCAACTCATCCGCAATTTTGATCTCCAGCGTCTCCCGCACCTCCCCCGCCTTGGTCTCCCGCTGGGTATCGAAGCGCACGTGCATCCGCCCGTCGGTCATGCGCCCCAATAAACGATTGGCCTCGTCCTCGATCTCCGGCGTCGCGGCCTCGATGATCATCGCTGGCACGCCGCGCACGCCAAAAGCGGTCCGCAGTTCATCATAAATCCCCTGCTCCTCGGCCAGCTCCTCCTTGCGCTTCAGCTTATCCTCCCGCTGTCGATCCAAAGCCTTACAGGCCTCCAGCCGCTGCTGTGCCGCGCCCAGCTTCTGGCGCGCCTCCGCCTCCGCCCGCCGCATCCGTTGAAGCTCCTTCTCGACCGTCTCCGCATCCTCAAGGCGCTCGCGCAGCCCATCCGCCTCTTGCCCCAGCGCCGTCCGCTGCGCCTCCAATTCCTCAATCCGCTCTCGCCAGCGCTGCTCGTTCTCCATCAGCCTTTGTAGCACGGCCCGATCCTCCTCCATCGCTGACTGAGCGCTGTCCAGACGCGCTCTCCGCTCCGCGAAGACCTGCCCCTCGGCCACCGCGCGGCGTGCCTCCTCGTGCGCCTCGGCGTCGTAGCCAAGCTCCTCCGCCTCGGCCAACACTTGCCCCAAACCGGCCCGTAAATCGTGAGCATAATCCTGATCTTCCAGGCGCTGCTCCAAGGCCCCCAATTTTGAGCCAGCCTCCTCCAGCGCCTCGGCCGCCTGATGCCCGCGCTCAAGGCGCTCGACCAGAGCCGCTTCTTGGCGCTGAAGCGATTGCCGCTCACGCAGCGATTTTTCACTCGCCACGATCTGCTCCTCCAAAGCCTGGGCCTGCCCGACCAGGCTCCTTGAGGTGGCCTTGTTACTCCGATAGGTGTCGCCCTTCGCCTTACCCTCGCCCCCAAGCTGTTCAATCAACTGCCGCCGGTGCTCATCCGTAAGCGGCTGCTCACAAAGCGGGCACTGAGCACCGGCTTTCTCTAGCTGCTCGATTTTTTCCTTGAGCGCCTCCATCTCCACTCGCAGCGCCTCGTTCTGGGCCCGCAGCGCCGCGCGACGCTCGGCGATAGCGGATAGATCATCCCGCGCCGCCTCGCGGCTCTCCGCTAGCTGCCTCAAAAGCTCCAGTTGAGCTTGCACATTTTCAAGCTCCTCCTTGAGCTTGTCATCGGGCAGACGAAGCTCCAGCTCGGCGATGCGCTGCCGAACGACTTCACACTCGGCCCTCAGTTGATGCCGCGCCTCGGCGATGCGCGTCTCCAGCTCACGCCGTCGCTCATCCAACTCGGTCGATTGGCGCAACTTGGCGCCCAGCGTCTGCTCCCGCTCGACCGCCCGCCGATAGGCGCGATAACCCTCCTCGATCTCATCGGCCTGGGCCAAGAGTTCCTCGTATTCGGCCAGCCGCTTCTCGCGCCCCTCCCGCTCCTCCGAAATGCTCGCCAGTTCACGCTCCGCCTGCGCGATGCGCTCATCCTGCTCGGCGATCTGAGCTTCTATATGACGCAGCTCCGTCCGCGCCGCCTCGACTTCCTGGTAGGCTTGCCGGGTTTCCTCAAGCGCCGCCTCAAGCTCGCCCACGGCTGCCCGCGCCGCTTCGAGCTGGGCCTCATAATCGCTGCGGCGGGCCAGCTCAGCCTCAATCTCCCGCAGGCGCAAGCGGATCGCCTCGGCCTCAGCGTCCAGCGCCCGCTGACGCACCTTGACCCGCTCCTCATAGACCGACCAGCGATCCAAGCCCAGGATCTCGCCCAGCACGCGCTTCCGCTCGGTGGCGGTCTTGACGGTGAACTCGTCGGCCCGTCCCTGGCGCAAGAAGGCGGAGTTGACGAAGGTATCGTAATCGAGCCGCAGGACGCTCTCAATCTTCTCCTGTGTGGCGCGAACGCCGCCCTCCGAGAGGGAGCGCCAGCGCTGACCCCCATCCTGCACCTGGAAGTCGAGCAGCGAGCGCCCGCGCTTACCCGATTTCCGCTTGCGCAGCACGCGATAGGCGTCGCCGCCGAGCTGGAACACGAACTCGACCGCCATCTCCTCCTCGCCCAGGCGGATCAGATCGTCGTCGCCCCGTGCGCCCAGGCGGGAGTTGCCCCAAAGCGCCCAGGTGATGGCGTCGAGCAAGGCCGACTTGCCCGCGCCGTTCTCGCCCGACAGGCAAGCGACGTGGATACCGGCGAAGTCCAAGGCCGCCTCGCGGTAGCACATAAAGTTAGTGAGGGAGAGTTTTTGGGGGATCATA
>CAZDYW010000015.1:0-18923 GCA_964509655.1 uncultured Anaerolineales bacterium | reverse complement strand
GCAAAGTAGAAGTGCTTCGGCCGTCTAATTACCGAACTTGATAGTCAAAAACGATCACGGCGGCGCTGGGGATGGCGCTCATGAAACTAAACTGATACGTTGAACTGCTACGGCTTTGCTTGCTTGTAGATACGCACCAAGAGCACTCGATAGGGTTTGCCGACCACGCCGCTGTTGTTGGCGGAGTCGGGATCGCTCACGCCAGCGGGCGGAGCTATTGTGGCGAGGTTGGATTCATCTCCCAGAACGCCCAGATTTCCCCCCACCGTATAAGTCACCACTCCGCCGGCCGGGAAAATGGACAGAGACTCCACAATCTCATTTCCGACCCCATTCGGGTTGCATGCAGCGCCGCCCGAGGCCACGCAGGTCCAAGAGATATCTGTGACATGATCTGGCACATTGTCCGTCATACTGGCGCCGTTCGCAGCGCCCGGGCCGAGGTTGCGAACTATCACGGTATAGGTAACGCTTCCCAAGCTTCGAATGACGCTCTTGCTGATCGCCAGGTCGGCCTGCGCTTGAACCTCGAATGGTAGCGCATCCTGGTTGTTTTGAGAGTCGTTATCCTCCACCACGCTGGTGATAGCCACACTATTGGTCAGCGTCTGGCTGGTTTCGACCTCCACCGTCGCAGTGAATATGATGGCGCCCGATGTCCCAGCCTCCAGCACCGGCGTGTACCAGCTCAGTTGCCCCAGCGAGACCGTCGGGTCGCCGAGGGATAGCGGGGCGCTGACCACGCCGCCGTAGGCCAGCCCGGCGGGCAACGTGTCCGTGATGTTCACCTCAGCGGCCAGTGTCGGCCCCAGGTTGCCGTAGGAGATCGTCCAGGTGATCACATCTCCCGGGTTAACCGGCCCCGTCGGTGCCACGCTTTTCTCTACCCACACATCCGCTAGAGCGTCCAGGACGGTTTCCCCATCGTCATCATCATCTCCAGATTCTGGGTCGGGATCGGTGGTGGTACTGGTGACGGAGGCTGTGTTGACAATGGAACCGCTGGCGTCGGGGTTCACCGTAACCACAACGGTCAGGACACGGGTCGCATCGGGGGGCAGCGTGCCCAAATTCCACATCAGATAGGGCGCGGTGTAGGTATAAGGCGCGGTGGCCTCGACCAAGGTGACCTGATCGGGCAGCGTGTCGGTGACGGCGACATCCTGCGCGTCGGATGGGCCGGCGTTGGAGACGACCAACGTGTAGGTCAGCGGATCTCCGGGCCGCGCCGTGATCGGCGTGACGACCTTCTCAATCGAGATGTCAGCGGAGGATGAGACATCGGTGCTCTCCTCATCGTCGTCCTCGCCGGGGTCAGGGTCGGTGGTGGTGCTGGTGACGGAGGCGCTGTTGACGATGGAGCCGCTGGCGTCGGAGTTCACCGTGACCACGACGGTCAGGACGCGGGTCTCGTCGGCGGGCAGCGTGCCCAGATCCCAGATCAGGTCGGGCGCAGCGTAGGTGTAGGGCGCGGTGGCCTCGACCAGAGTGACTTGATCAGGCAGCGTGTCGGTGACTGTGACATCCTGTGCGTCGGATGGGCCGGCGTTGGAGATGACCAGCGTGTAGGTCAGTGGTGCCCCGGCAACCGCCGTGGTCGGGACAGCGCTCTTGCGGATCGATAGATCGGCGGAGGAGGTGGTGTCGGTGCTCTCCTCATCGTCGTCCGCGCTGGGGTTGGGATCGGTGGTGGTGCTGGTGATGGAGGCACTGTTGACGATGGAGCCGCTGGCGTCGGAGTTCACCGTAACCACGACGGTCAGGACGCGGGTCTCATCGGCGGGCAGCGTGCCCAGATTCCAGATCAGGTCGGGCGCAGCGTAGGTGTAGGGCGCGGTGGCCTCGACCAGAGTGACTTGATCAGGCAGCGTGTCGGTGACCGTGACATCCTGTGCGTCGGAGGGGCCGGCGTTGGAGATGACCAGCGTGTAAGTCAGCGGCTCCCCGGCAACTGCCGTGGTCGGGACAGCGCTCTTGCGGATCGATAGATCGGCCTGGGGCGCGGAGGTGTTGGTATCGCCATCGCTCTCGCCGCCAGGTGTGAGCGACGCCGTATTTTGCAGCGTGCCCGTGAAGGCTGGGTCGAGCAGCCCGCTGATGGTCAGCGTGACGCGGCCTCCGGCGTCCAGCGTCGTCAGCCCGCTCCAGGCTCCGGTCACACTTTCATAGTCGCCCTCACTGGGCGCGTAGGTCGGAGTCAGGATAGCGCTCGGCAGATTATCGGTCAGGGTCACGACCGACGCCGCGCCCGGCCCGGCGTTCGTCACCACCAGGGTGTAGGTGATGGCCTGGCCGGGGACAGCGGGGACCGGCGCGCTGCTCTTGTCGAGCGAGAGCGCGTACACCTCGCTGTTGACCGAGATGGAGGCCGACGCTATGTCGGAGACACCCTCGTCGTCCGTGATGTGAGCCGTGTTGGTGATGACACTCTCGGTCCAATCGAGCCCCACGCGCACCACCAACGTGACCGTGCCCGTCTGGTGGACAAGTCCGCTGCCGGTGGAGAGCAGATCGCCCAGTTGCCAGGTGACGAGGCCCGCCTCGCCCAGCGGCGGCGTATCCTGGTCGATGCCGCCGCTGGCGGCGAAGAAGCCCGCTCCGTTGGGTACGCGGTCGGTGATGATCACGTTGGGCGCGATCTCGTCGCCGGTGGCGGAGTAGGCCAGCGTGTAAGTCAGCAGTTGACCGGCCACCACTTCGTCGCTGGCTGAAGATTCAGCTTGAGCCTTTTTGGTGAGGGTCAGGACGTGACTGCTTTCGGTCGCTACAGGAACGCCAGTCCAGGGCGGTGTGAAAAGCAAATTCTCTGCCGTCACGTAGGCCGTGTTCGTCAACGCTCCGCCATCGGTCAGCGGCGTGGTCACCCGCGCCTGGAAAGTGACAGTCATGATACCGCTGGCCGGCAGACCCATATCCTCAGTGATGACCATCTGGCCGCTTGCCGGGTCGTAGTCGTGAGGGTCGCCCCCGGTGGAGGTGGTGTAGGAAAGCACGCTCTGCTCCCAGGTGAGGGTGTGGGTCAGTGTGCGCTGGGGAGTGGATTCGTAGATGGCGATATTGTCGAAACGATATTGCTCGTCGGCCTCCATATCACTCGGCGCCAGGAAGGTCACAGTGACAGGCTGCCCGGCATAGGCGCAAAGCTCCTGACAAAGCTCACGGAAGGCGTAACCGCCGCCGGCGTGGGTTTCCTCAGAGACGTTGTCCCCGTTAATCTCCAGGCGATAATTGTTAGTGATGCCCGTGGTGCCGGTCACGTAATAGCGCAGGGTGGGGCTGATGAAATCCGAGAGATCGGCTATGCGCCACACACCGGCGTCGTCATCGTCGTCGTCCATCATCCAGAGTGAGCCCGGTGCGCTGAGTGCGTCCGTCGTCGCCGTCGTCACGCGTATCTCACCGGCGTCGGGGCTATTGTCGTCGTTGTACTCAACCCAGTCGGATGTCCAATCCAGGTTGCCGTCGTTGCCCGCGTAATCGCTGGTCTGGGTGATGGTCGAGTCGAAGTCGTCGGCGTAGTGACCATGGAAATAGGTGGTGCGGGTGACAACCCGCCCCTCGGTCTTGATCTCCACGTGCGGCCAGGTGATGTCCAGCGTGCCGGGGATGTAAGCGACGCCTTCGGGGAGCACATCGGTGGCTAACATCCCCCGCGCTATGCCGGTACCGGTGTTGGAGACGACGATGGTGTAGGTGATGCGGCTGCCATAGCGCACCGTGTCCGGTGTGGCCATCTTCTTGAGGGAAAGCCTGGGGCGCCCGACCGTGGTGTCGGTGTCCGGATCGGCGGGATCCTGTGGGTCCTCGGATGTGCGCGGAGGTGTGTTGGCCGAGTCCACCGTCGCCAAGTTGGTGATCTCGGTGAGGGTGATGGGGATGGTTTCCAGTAGCTCCGCGCGGAAATTGACGGCTATCGTGCCATCTGGCTGGAGGGTGTCCCACTTGATGCGGAAGGCCTGCGCGTCGGGGCTGGGCGTCGTGCCCCAGGTTCCAGTGTAATACTCGATGGTATCCACCGGGGGCGGCGAGGAGACATCGAGACTGCCTACCAGGAAGTTGGTGTAAGTGTAGGGCAGGGTGTCGGTCAGCACTACCTCGTTCATTGAGCCCAGGCCATTGTTGCGGATGGTGATCGTGTAGGTAAGCGTGTCGCCGGGGGAGACATCCCCGGTCAAGTCCGCGTCGATGGCTAAGTTATCACTCTTGGAGAGACTGGAGACGGGAAGGGGGAAGATGGTGTAACCCAGGTCCAGGTAGGGGATACCGCTTGTGGCATAACAAGGGTCCTGTCCCCAGGCCACGGCCAACTTTTCGTCCAGCCCCAGGGTATAAATCCGCGCCCCCATCAAATCGTGGTCGTTGGGATCGCCCACGCGCAGGGACTGACCGGATTCGAGGGGCACTCCCAAGGCGGCGAGCGACTCGTCCCACTCGGCCACGCCCCAGACATTCTGATCATCCTGGTCACCGTCGCCGTTCATGTCGAATGGATCGGGCAAATTATCCTGGTTCAGATCCACGTAGACGACCGTATCGGTGACGGCGGTGACGAAGGCCAGACTCCCGTTATCCTCTGGTACGTCTTCTCCGGTGCCAGGCGCGTAGCCGACCACTACCTGGGAGCTGAGCTCCGATTCTGGGATGAGAGAGTAGGCCCAATCATATTGTTGTGAGGAACTATTGCCATTTGTTGAGGAGTCCATGACTGCCATTCCTCCGAAAGTGGCCTCCGAGAAGAGTCGTATCCCCGAAGCCCCGGTGGAGACATCGGCCCAGCCGGCCTCACTAACGACGTGATCCAGCAGGCTGGCGGTGGTATGGGCCGCGATGGGCAGGACGGTCACGCCCTGGTCGCTGGTCGCGGTGACGCTGATCGGAGCGCTGTTGGGGTTGTGGAGGTAGACATCCGTGTCCACGCTTTTTCCGCAGTCGAAGCCGGGCACGGGAGCCCAGTAAGCATTGTCCCACACGTCCACCGGTTGCAGGGTGTAGCCGTGGGCGGAGTAACCAGGGGGAGGGCCACAGGCACCGGTCATCATCTGCACCTGGATGGGGGCCGCGGCGGTGATGACGTCAGCACTGTCCACGCCCTCGCCTCCTGCTTCGTCGTTGCCCCCATCGATGAAGTAGACCTCGCCGGTGTCCAGTGTAGCCACCTGGGCATTATTGTAGTATACCTTGGTGCCATCCTGCCAGGCCATCACTTCCAGGCCGGTGTAGTCGTGGTCGTCGACGTCTGCCCCGTTGAAGTCCAGGTCTTCTCCCACGGTGGCCACGTACCCGATGCCCCAGTTGGCCGCCTCTGGAACCTCCCAGGCCGAGGCCAGGAACGTGCCCGGATTTTGTGGATAGGCCAGCCGCACGACTGTCCCCTCCTCGCCGAAGATGGTGATGCGGTCGCGGCCATCATAGTAGAGTTCACTCCCCAGTTGGGCGAGTTTAATATCGCTCTGGAAAAGCTCCGTCACACCGGCGCCCAGCACGCCGGCCTCGGTCGTCGGGCCGGGGGTCAGTGGGTCGGCGTCGTAGCCGTCCTCCCAGTGGTCGTAATAATAAATCGTGCCATCCGACCCAGCGGTGAGGAAGACGTATGAGTGCAAAGGTTCTTCGGGTTCACCTACCTCGTGACATACCGCCTTTTCCTCGAAAAGAGTCCACAAATCGTGGTCGTCGAAGGGCACGAAGTATTGGTGTACAGTGGGGTCGATCACGCGCACGCCGGAGAGGCCGAGCTGAACATCGCCATCCAGCTCCAGAAAGACGGTGCCGCTGATGGTGCCGCTAGCCGCGTCGTAGTTGGCGGTGAAACGGACGCCGGACGAGAGCGCGGCGGAGGTCTGCGATTGCCCCGGATTGAGCCAGATGACGGGCACCGATTCCCCCTCGGCGGGGCGCAGATGGGAGGGAAGTGTAGTAGGATCGATGGTCACTTTGTGAGTGCCACGGGGCAAGCCCTCGAAGCGATAATTTCCCCTGGCATCGGTATACGTGTCCGGCTCGGTCGCCCCGGATAGGTTGTGAGCGGTAGGTGGCGAGTGACGAATGACGGATGATGAATGACGTGATGCAACAGCGGGCGTAAGATTCAGAACCAGCCCGATCAGGTTAATTATCACGATGCAGATTATGATTGTGGTTAGCCCTCTTTTCATTTTTACCCTCCTAGGTAACTATTATTGCTTATGTAACGATAGAGTCTTCCCCTTCTGGGGTACGGGAAGTCCATGGAAGCGAGTTTATGTTGAAGTGTATGAATTATGCCTTCTAAAAGCGGGGTTGCGAATATTTCGCAGTGTCAATTTCAGTGAGGAGAGCTGCTCACAATGCAACGAGTTATACAGTAAGTGCTAAGCTAGAGCAACTTATCACCGTCATCATGGTTGCCTAAAGCTTGAGAGCGAGTATACTTGGCATACGGAAAACTTCTTATCAGAGGCACTGAGGAGCTAAACCATGTGGCAAACCTACTATACTCCCACCACCGTTGAAGACGCCTTGCGCCTTCTGGCTGAGCACGGCCCGGAGGCGCGTATCATAGCTGGTGGCACCGACTTACTGGTCGAACTACAACGCGGAGACCGGGATACGCGCGTGTTAATCGACGTCACTCGCATCGGCGGGCTGGATCGAATCCGGATGGACGATGATGGCCTGGTCCACGTTGGGCCGACGGTGACGCATAATCGAGCCGTGGCCTCGGACTTGCTGGTCGAGCGTGGCTTTCCGCTGGCGCTGGCTTGCTGGCGGGTTGGCACGCCTCAACTGCGTAACCGAGGCACCATAGCGGGCAACTTAGTCACCGCTTCGCCAGCCAATGACACCATCGCTGCGCTATGGGCACTCGGAGGACGATTGACATTGTCCAGTGTCCGCGGGGAGAGGACGCTCTCTTTTTCCGATTTCTATCACGGCGTGCGTGACAGCGCCTTGGCCGCCGATGAGATGGTAACCGACATCATCTTCCCGGCCATGGAGCCCAACCAACGCGGAGTTTTCGTCAAGTTGGCCCTGCGGCGTGTACATGCCATCTCCGTGGTCAACGCAGCGGTTGTGCTAACATTTGATCGTGCTAAGCCAGATGTCGTCGCCAAAGCCCGCATCACGATGGGCAGCGTGGCGCCCACCGTCATTCGTGCGCCAGAGGCGGAGGGGAATCTGGTCGGTCGGACGCTGAAGGAGGAGCATATCGACCGGGCCGCTGAACTAGCTGCGAAGGCCACTTCCTGCATCGGTGACATTCGCGCCGGTTCCGATTACCGCCGCGAGACGGTGAGCGTGCTGGTGCGCCGTGCTCTCACCGCACTGCGGGATAGCACTGAGCGACAGGCGCTCCCCGATCTCCCTCCTATGCTCTGGGGGCGCACCACAGGCTGCTTCCCACGACTGGCCGGCAAAACCATCCGCCACCGCGAGGAATGCCTGGAGCCCATCGAGTGCACCGTTAACGGCGAGAACGTGGTTGTGCAAGGTGCGAACGGCAAAACATTGCTGGCTATGCTGCGCGAGGATCTGGGACTGACAGGCGTGAAAGAGGGCTGCGGCGAGGGGGAATGTGGCGCTTGCACCGTCTGGATGGATGGGATCGCGGTGCTGGCCTGCCTAACGCCCGCCCCTCGCGCTCACGGTACTCATATCGTCACCGTGGAGGGGCTGGCACAGGGCGATTATCTGCACCCGGTGCAGCAAGCCTTCATCGACGAGGGCGCGGTGCAATGCGGCTTCTGCACGCCCGGCTTCGTGATGGCCGGCGCTAACCTGCTCGAGGAGATTCCGCAGCCGACCCAGGAGCAGATCAAGGTTGGCTTGAGCGGCAACCTCTGCCGCTGCACGGGATACTACAAAATCATGCAAGCGATTGAACGGGCAGCACAGAATTCAGGAACTTGACCGTTTATTGGAACTGAATGACCGTATGAACATAAACTTTGCATTGTAGGTAAGAAAGGGCAGCTCGTAATGGAACGAACCGTCCCCACCACCGGCAGTGAGGAAATCTCGCTCTATATGCGCACTTACTACTCCCTCTTGCGCACCACTGACGAGGTGCAGATCCGCTCGCTGGTCGAGACGCACCTGGGCATGAACTCATCGCTGCACGTCAAGGCCCGCGCCGAGGAGCCGGACGCGGCAGCGCTCATCTACTGCTCGCTGCGGTTGCCCCGCTGCATCCGGCGCGTCCGCCTGGTGGTGATGGGCCAATCGGAGCGCGTCTTCGCCCGACGCGGTTACGCCCATGTCGAGCAGTGGGAACCGGTCACCGCCCCTGGTCGGCGCCGTCGCACCTTCTTCGACGGCCACGAGACCATCGCCGCCTTCATCGCCAGCGTCTCCGACATCGACGACATCATCCCCATGCTGACCGCTCTCCAGATCGAGTGGAACAAGATGCACCGCCGGCTGCGCGGCAATCCGCTGCTGGATCGACTGGCCACCTGTGCGGAATGTGATGAGCAAGATTGGGGAGAACTGCGCGGCGAGTTGGTGACCGTTTTGGGAATCCCGCTCGATGATCTCGAACGGCTGGACTCAATTTGGGGAGATGAGTTTATCGATTTCCTGCTCGACGTAGGGCGGGCGCCCAAACGCTTCGCCCTGCGCCTGCTGGCCGGATCGCTGGTCGACTATCGCAAGGCCACGCGGCGCTGGTGGGGCTTTCTCACCGATGCCTCGCCGGTTGATCTGAGCGAGCGCCCGGTCTACTTCATCTCCAGCAACGTGCATAGCGTGGTCAACACCCTCTCCGGCTTCGCCCTGCGCCGCGAGGATGAACTTGTGGAGTTCCTCCAGGCCCAGGGAGACGAGGATTTGCTGGCCGAGTACGCCCTCATCCGCGAGGGTGAGACGCCATCGCGCCGCGAGAATCTGCTCTACTTCGTGCTGCGGGATTACATGGCCGCCCACCGGAACGATCCGGTCTGGGAGCGGCGCGAGGAGGAAGAGGCGCTGTGCGGTATCAAGCATATCGACAGCCGCCATGTCTTCGACGTCGAGGCCCAGGTGGTCGAGCTTTCGCGCTTGCGGCCCGACTGGTTCGATCCCCGGCTGCGGATGGAGGGGCTTGATCAGCTGTCCGAGAGCGACGCGGTGATCCTCAACATCGACTATCCGCTGGGGATGGGAGCCTATCACATCCTCTCGCAGGTGGCCACCAGCGTGGATGCGCTGCGCGGCGTCTACGTGCTGGGCAAGGCGGCCACGCTCAACGGGCGCATCGGCGACGCGATGATCCCCTACGTGGTACACGATGAGCACTCGCGCAACAGCTATTTGCTCCACAACTGCTTCGACGCCGGGGATGTGGCGCCTTATCTCGTCCACGGCACCACGCTCGACAACCAGAAGGCCATCAGCGTGCGCGGCACGTTTTTGCAGAATGAGCGCTACATGGACGTCTTCTACCGTGAGGGGTATACCGATATTGAGATGGAGGCCGGGCCGTACCTTTCGGCCATCTACGAGGCGGTGCGTCCCACCCGCCACCCGACCAACGAAATTGTCACGCTCTACGCCGACACCGCGCCCTTCGATGTGGGAGTGATCCATTATTCATCTGACACGCCGTTGAGCAAGGGGAAGAACTTGGGGTCACAGCGGCTATCTTACTTCGGGATGGATTCTACCTACGCCGCGACGGTGGCGATTCTGCGGCGGATTTTGCGCCTGGAGACTCGGAGATGAAGGTGAAAAACGAGGGAGAGGCATGTTAAGTCACCTGCAACGCTGTTTCAACAATGATCAAGAGACTATTGAAAAACCTGCTCGGAGGCCTGTCCTCGGGCCGATTAACGGGCGACCACGGAGGGATCGCCCCTACGTTCGTATAATGAGACACGGACGATCATCGTAGGGACGGGACTCCGTGCCCGCCCTGAAATGGAAAAGTTATTTAATCCCCATTCCTTAAAACTCTACATTGAATTGCTTGAAAGACGCGCTTGACAAATCATTAGAGGAAGATACTTATGACCAACATAATTGGAAAATCCATCACGCGCGTTGACGCCCGCGCCAAGGTCACCGGGGAGGCGAAGTATCCAGGTGACTTTGTGATGGAAGATCAACTTTACGCCAAGATTCTCTTCGCCGGCCGGCCCCACGCCCGCGTGCTGAGCATCGAAACTGCCGAGGCCGAGGCGCTGCCCGGCGTCGTCGCCATCTTCACCGCCGAGGACGTGCCGGTCAACGAGTATGGCTTGCAGACACAGGATCAGCCGGTGCTCTGCGGCCCTGGCTCCGACAAGCCGGACGCGGACCGGGTGCGCTTCGTCGGCGATCAAGTCGCGCTGATCGTGGCGGAGACGGAACGGGCCGCCGCCCGCGCCCGTGATCTGATCCGCGTCGAGTACAAAGACCTGCCCGTGGTCGTCGATCCTTTCGACGCTCTCGAGACGGGCGCCCCCCAACTTCATCCCCATCGGCGGCCCAGCGAGTTACACCCAGAGCTGAGCACTGAGGGAAATCTCATCAGCCATCACCAGATCCGCAAGGGTGATATGGAGGCTGGTTGGGCCGCCGCCGATGTGATCGTCGAAGGCGAATACCACACCCCGCTGCAGGAGCATGCCTACTTGCAGCCGGAGGCCGGTCTGGCCTACATCGACGACGCCTGTGATGAGCCAGGTCGAACCAAGGGGCGCGTGACCGTCGTCGTGTCCGGTCAATGGAACTGGGAGGATCAGCAGGAGATCGCCCACGCGCTGGCGCTCCCGCCGGAGCAGGTGCGGGTGATCTATCCCGCCATCGGCGGGGCCTTCGGCGGGCGGGAGGATATGTCGGTGCAGATCGTGCTGGCGCTGGCGGCCCACCGGTTGCAGCGTCCGGTCAAGATGACCTGGAGCCGCGAGGAGTCGATCCTGGGCCATTGCAAGCGTCATCCGATGTGGATCAAGTCCAAGTGGGGTGCCACTCGCGAGGGCAAGTTGGTCGCCGCCGAGGTGCGCGTGGTGGCCGACGGCGGGGCCTATTGCTACACCACCAACAAAGTGCTGGGCAACACAACCATCACCTGCACTGGCGCCTACGAGATTCCCAACGTGAAGGTGGACGTCGATGGCGTCTACACCAACAACGTACCCGGCGGAGCCTTCCGTGGCTTCGGCGCACCGCAGGGCGCCTTCGCCGCCGAGATGCAGATGAACAAGCTGGCGGAGGCGCTGGAGATGGATCCGGTCGAGCTGCGGCTGAAGAATCTGCTGCGCGAGGAAAGCTTGACCGCGATGGGCACGCCCTTGCCCGGTGGCGTCAATCTGGTCGAGGTGACCGAGGCTTGCGCCCACGCGGCGGGCTGGGAACAAACAGAGAACGGTTGGCAAAAGCCATCGGCGCGCGATGCCCGACACGCAGGGGATCATGGGCTTGGCATAGCTGTTGGCCTTAAGAATGTCGGGTTCTCCTTCGGCTACCAAGAGAACTGCTGGGCCAAGATTGAGCTGCGAGGCGCGGAGGAAATTGAGAGAGCTATCGTTTACATCGGCAGCGCAGAGGTGGGCCAGGGCACACACACCGCCATCCGGCAGATGGCGGCCGAGGCGCTGGGCCTGCCACTGGAGCGGGTGCGAATGAGGGCCTCGGATACGGCCACCAGTCCGGGCAGCTCCGGCTCCGTCTCGGCCTCGCGGATGACCTTTATGGCCGGCAATGCCGTGCGCGGGGCGGCACGGGAAGCGCTAGAGCGCTGGCGGGAGGGCGCCGATTCGGCGACCGGAGAGAGATCAGTCACCGCCGAGCACACTTACCTGGCGCCCCAGACCACGCCCTTCGATCCGCAGACGGGTTACGGCACGCCCAACTTCGCCTATGGCTACGTAGCCCAAGCTGTGGAGGTGGAGGTGGACGCCGAGACGGGCGAGCTACACATCGCGCGTGTGGTCTGCGCTGACGACGTTGGTCGGGCCATTAACCCCCAGCAGGTCGAGGGGCAGATCGAGGGCGGCGTGGTGCAAGCGGTCGGTTGGGCCACTTGCGAGAACTTCATCACCGATGGCGGGCACGTGCTGACGCCGCATCTCAGCACCTACCTGATCCCCACCATCGCCGATGTGCCGGAGCGGGTCGAATCGCTCATCGTCGAGCGACCCGATCCGCGCGGGCCTTGGGGCGCACGAGGCATGGGAGAGATGCCCTTCATCCCGCTGGCGCCAGCCCTGGTCGCCGCCGTGCAAGATGCCATCGGCGAGTGGATCGACGAGCTACCGCTGACGCCGGAGCGGGTGTTGCGGGCATTGGGGAAATTGGAGTAAAGAAGCAATGGATTCATTAAGGGAAAATAACCCAGTCTTAACGGAATGGCAACTTACATCAAGTAATAAGTGTGATAGACTTATCATGGGGTTAGGGTCTAACTGACGAAAATTCTTGTACAGCGAGCAAGAATTGAACGCCATTCGGTTTCTGACTCTATCAATATTATTACAGCATGTTACATGATGTTTAAGTTTGAACGCATTGGAGTCTGGTAAGGTAAGCCAGACCCTAATGTTCCACAGTTTAAGGAGGGAGAGATGAAAACTTTAAGGCTGGGCCTGATTATGATTGTTATCCTCATGGTCTTAGCGCCCACCTCGGCAGGCGCACAGTCCGCCAATACGTATACTTCCATCATTCTTACAGACGTACTCTCCGGGGCACCAGTAGTAGATGGAACCTTCACTACCGACCTCAAGTTATCCATCACCAACAGCACTACTCCCGAAGTTGGGGTGATGGGCGCTGAGGTCTGGATCGCCTTCGATTCCAGTGTGGTGGCCGTGGACGACGCAGACGATAACCCGGCCAATGGCATCCAAGTGGAGATCAAGAATGATTTCTTCGATGGGAACCTGGTGGTCGGGGCCAACGATGTTCTAGAACCCGATGCCGATCACCCGGCACCGTGTGATACAGAGTCCTGCGTCCACGTCGCCGTCAGCCATACCGGTAGCGATCCAGTGACCGAAAGGACAGGGACTCTGGCAACTATCAAGTGGGCTTCCTTGGTGCCCGGCCCCTGTAACTTTGCGATTGCCATTGTATCGACGGGCGTGCCGCCTGGCTCTGTCCTCTCCGATTCCGATGGGCAGCCTATTCCGATCAACAGCGTATCGGTCCCGACTATCAATGTGGGTGAGGCCGGTGTGATTGAGGGTATTGTGTGGCGGCAAGGGACGCGCACTGATCACGCAGGCACAGAAGTCGTCGCTATGACGGTGGACCAGGACCAAGCCGGATCGACCGTGACTGAAGCGGATGGCAGTTTCAGCCTGGCGGTTCCAGTGGGCAGTACTTATATTGTCAACGCTTGGTATCCGGGCTATCTGCACACCCAGAAATCCAACATCTACGTTGTAGGCGCCACCGTGAACATTGGCCCGACGCGGCTGGTGGGAGGAGATGTCAAGAACGATAACTGTATTAACATCCTCGATGTGGTGCTCATTATCAGCCGATTTGGAGAGACGGGACTGCCCCCGGAGGATGTGGCGGATATAAACGGCGATGGGAAGATCGATATTCTTGACCTGACCCTCACAGCTGGCAATTTCACACGCTGCGGCCCGACGACCTGGACGCATTAGCCTTAGTCTTTGTTTGAGCCGCGCCGTTTTGCGCCGATCTGCAACTAATTGGAAAGGGCAAGCCATTGTGGCTTTGCCCTTTCAACACATTGGGGCATTCTGGGACTATGTTGTGTAGAAAATGTATCGACTTGACACTAAGTCACTATCAAGCTACAATGGCTTCCGTTGATAGGAGGAGAGCAACAACAATTATTGTTGCAATCCTGCGGAAGGGATGGAGCCTCGTCATCGTCACGTTTTACTTGATGCTCTTCGCATCATCAGCGTGGCGCCCACCGGCACAAGGAGCATCCACAGTTATGCTGCTCCTTGATCCCCCCCAGATTGAAGCGGCGAATGGGGATATCTTAACCCTGGCGCTTCGAGTGGAAGGTGTTGAAAACTTACAACGTGTGGAGTTGCGGCTGAGTTACAATGAGGCCGGACTAGAGGTGCAAGACGCCGATCCTGGCCGTGCCGGCGTGCAGATCGAGCCGGGGCCTCTGTTCGAGGGAAATTGTGCTATTCAGAATGAAGCTGCTCAGGGCACAATTAGCTTCATCGCCCAACGGGCTCCCGGGACCGCGTCCTTCTCCGGCGAAGGGCTAATAGCTTCTATCAGCGTTAAAGTTGTAACGTCTCAACCCGCACCTTACACTATCTCCTTTGATCAAGCAGCTTCTTCCTTGCTAAACGACGAAGGCAGACCAATCACTGTGGAGCAATTCACCGACGCTGTCTTAATTCTTCCGCCATCGATGATTGAACTCATCGGTTTGGTCACACGTGAGGGATGGGATGCTCACAGCAGATCTGGAGTCAGCGCAGTGCTCTACCCCGCAGTGCCCAAAGCCGATCCACTGGCTGAAGGCCATGCCTGCACAGATACATCTGGCAACTTCGCTCTGGAGATACAAACAAGTTCGCAACCCCCTACGAATGATATGCTGCCCGCCTATGACCCACCAGCTTCAGTTTCGTGCGATTCCTGGTGGGTCTTTGCCCAATTAGATTTTACTCACTATTTGAGCGAGTGCTATTGGGAATGCGCCGATGATCTGATCTTGGACATTGGGCGTCATGAATTGGAAGGAGGTGACGTCAATAAGGATAGTACCATTAACATTCTCGACATCGTGCATATCATCGGTAGCTTTGGGGAAACTGTTTTGGGCTCTGATTGTTGTGTTCCTTTTACGGAGTGTCCATGCCCATCGCCCGCCGCTGAGACCTCGCTGTCCTGTGACATCAACGGCGATTGTCGCGTCGACATCCTAGATCTGACTCAAGCTGCTGGCAACTTCGGTCTATACAGTAACTGCCCTGATATACAGCTACCTACTA
The DNA here is from genome assembly GCA_964509655.1 of uncultured Anaerolineales bacterium. Classification (GTDB taxonomy): domain Bacteria; phylum Chloroflexota; class Anaerolineae; order B4-G1; family B4-G1; genus CAZANJ01. The sequence goes on along the minus strand of CAZDYW010000015.1, from coordinate 4,044 downwards.
CTTATGATTAAAAAAGTCAATCCTCACTTCGCGCCGATATTGTTGCTCTTAGGCATGGTCGCAGGCATGTTTTTTGCATTCGCATCCCCGGTGACTGGCCAAGAAACGACACTAAGAATAGAACCGGACACGCTGGAGTTAGCACCCGGCGATGAGGGCACGCTGGAGATCCGGGTGGAGAACGTCGAGCAGTTGGCCGGCGTCGAGCTCCATCTGACCTTCGACCCGGTGCTCTTGGAGGTAACAGATCAAAATGCGGCAGAGGATGGCGTTCAGATCGCCCATGGGGATTTTCTGAGTCCGGATTTTGTAGCGCAGAATATCACCCAAGTAGACGAAGGAGTGATAGACTACGCCATCGCTTGTATGCCTGTGGATAAAGCTGTTAGTGGAAGCGGAACATTGGCCCATGTGACCTTCCGTGCTCTATCTGAGGGGGAGACCATTGTCGACATCCGTGGTTTTCTTCTGGCTGATCCCGAAGGCCAGACCATCGATGCTACGACTGAATCCAGCTTAGTCGTCGTCAGTCGTGGCGGGCCCTCCGCGACGGTCTGGGCCTTGATCGGCGTTGTTGCGGTCATCGTTTTATCCGGTTTTGTCGCCGTTATGTGGCGTGCCGTCAAAGCACGCTGAGCGGCATCTGTGGTGTTGAGACACCTGTCTCAGCTTAATAAAACTGCTATCGCTGTGTTACATCTTGGCTCCTGCACTTTTCAAAATCTTGAGGAGCAGAGACTTCTGAAGTCTTAAAATGCAGTCTGCGAACCCAATTTGGAAGCAAAGCGAGTTTGTTTTGCGTCCAAAATCCCCGGTGGTAGACTTCCGAAGTCTGGAATCGCTAAATTGCAGGTGCTAAGTTACATTCAACCCAAAGTTATACTAAAAAGGAGAGGAACGATGAAGAAATTGTTTCCAACTTCACAAAGGTACTGGCTCGCTCTGATTTTGGTGGTGACCACGTTGTTCCTCGTGCCCACCGATTATGGATTAGCTCAGGATACTTTAGTGGTTCTTTCCCCCGCAAGCGCAGAGGTGGATGTGGGGGACACGACGACAGTGAACATCCGCATCGAAAATGTAGCCGACCTCTACGGTGCTGAGGTCCATCTGTCCTTCGATCCGGCACTTCTGGAGGTAGAGGACTCGGACGAAGGTATGGCCGGAGTGCAGGTCCAGCCAGGCTCGTTTTTGACCCCTGATTTCACGGCGCAGAACAGGGTCGATTTAGAAGCTGGCACGATAGACTTTGCGATTTCCCAGATGGCGCCCACCGAATCTGTGAGCGGCAGCGGAGTCTTGGCCACGATCACCTTCAAGGGGAAAGATGGCGGCACTTCTAACCTCGATTTCTCAAGCGTTCTGTTATCGGATCAAGGCGGTGAGCAGATCGACGCTGGCTCCCAGAACGGTAGTGTCACCGTCAACAATGGGGAACCGACGGAAGAGCCAACAGATACTCCCGATGTCACCGTGACGCCCACTGTGACGCCTGTACCCGGTGAAATCCTCGGCCATCATACAGTGAAGTCGGGGGAGACGCTCTACTGCATCGCGCGGGCCTACGGAGTGGATCCATATGCCATCGCCGAGGAGAACGGGATTCTCAACCCGAACCGCATCTACGTCGGACAGAAACTGGCGATTCCTGACGCTCCCAAGACGCTGCCTTCCGGTCGTGTCTGCCCGCGCCAGTTCGACGAAAATGGCGATGATGATAATGGCGACGATGACTGCCGTTGGTATCATACAGTAGTCGCGGGCGAGAACCTGTACCGCATCTCGTTGCACTACGATGTCAGCATGTACGCCATCGCCGACGCGAATAATATCAGCAACCTGAACCTCATCTACGCCGGGGACACGCTCTGCATTCCGTAGCCTTTCCTGTAGCCTTGGCTAGAGATGAATGAAAAGTCCATTGCAGGCCCTGACCTAATAGGTCGGGGCCTGACTCTTGCATCCTCCCCGCTGTGTGCTACAATCCGCTTATGCGGAATCCACTGCTTGTTCTCGTCCTCATTTTTACTCTCTGCCTCTCGCTGATCGCTCCACCGGTCGCCGCGCAGGAACCTGATCCGGTCGTCAACACGCTGACTCTGGTGAACAAGGCCCGCGTCGCCGAGGGCCTGGCCCCGTATAGCCTTTCCAGTTTGTTGAGCAGCGCGGCGCAGCGCCACGCCGATGATCTCGCGGTCAATGGCTTCGCCGACCCCGATGACGTCCACCTGGGCTCAGATGGAACCCACGAACAGCAACGCATCACTGATGCCGGATATGAGGCCTGGTCGCGCGGGAATGGGGACTTGACCGTCGATGAGAACGTCTGGAGCGGCCAGGGAGGCGCCGAGGAGGCGATGGCTTTCTTTATGGAAGATCTGATCCATCGCGCCAATATCCTCAGCACCGTCTATCGGGAGATCGGCATCGGTGTCGCCTCCGACGCCGCTGGCCGTAGCTACTACGTGCTCGATTTCGGCGCCCGTCCCAACGTGTTGCCCATCTTCATCAACGAGGGAGCGGACCAGACCGACAACCTGGAGATCGCCATCCGGCTGACCAACGAGGAAGCTCAGCCCGAGGGCAAGGGCGCCAACTTCATCGGTCAGGTGATCGAGATACGCATCAACAACGAGCCGGCCTTCGGGCAACAAGCTTGGCAACCCTGGGCGCCCTTCGTCCCTTGGACGCTGCCGAATGAACCGGGTGAGCACACCGTCTATGTTCAGTTCCGCGATGCGGCCGGGCGCACCGCCGCTTCGACCGATTCCATCGTGCTCGGAGAGGGCGTACTCGCAGTCTCACCCTCTCCCGTCATCAGCCCCACCACCCAGCCGATCACGGCTATAGTCACCGCCGAGCCCATCGCCACAACCACTCCTTCCGCGCTCGAAACTATCACGCCGCAGGCCCAACCGACTCCCACAGCGCCCGGTCTCCAAAGCCCTACCCCCCCACGCACCCAGACTTCCACGCCATCATACTTCCCCACCTGGACGCCGCTTCCGACAGAGACCCCTCAGCAGCCCGAAAATCACGGCGGTCTCCTGGCCTTACTGGCAGTGTTCCAGGGGGTGGCGCTGGTGCTCGGTCTCTACCTCGTTTTGCGCCGAGGCGGGGAGCGCGACGTTGCGGATAGGATGAGCAGATGAACTCAGGGCCTATCGGAATCTTCGATTCCGGGGTGGGCGGCCTAAGCGTGTGGCGCGAGATCGCCCGTCGATTGCCCCGCGAGGACACATTTTACTTTGCCGATCAGGCCCACGTGCCTTATGGCGAGCGTTCCCTCTCTGAGGTGCGCGAGTTCTCCGAGGGCATCACCCACTTCTTGCTCGACCGGGGCGCGAAGGTCATCGTCATCGCTTGTAACACCGCCTCTGCTGCAGCTTTGCGTCATCTGCGAACTCTCTTTCCCGAAACACCATTCGTGGGAATGGAACCGGCGGTGAAGCCGGCCGTCCAACGGACACGCAACAGCGCTGTGGGCGTGATTGCCACACGGGTTACATTTCAAGGGGAGCTTTTCGCCGGCCTGGTCGAGCGTTACGCCGCTGACGTGGAAGTGCTGACCCAGGTCTGTCCGGGGCTGGTCGAGCAGGTGGAAATCGGCGCCCTCGATACACCGGAGACGAAGCGCTTGCTGCGCGAATGTCTGACGCCCTTGGTCGAAGCGGGGATCGATCAACTGGTGCTCGCTTGCACTCATTATCCTTTCCTCCGCCCCGCCATTGAGGAAGCGGTAGGCTCCGGTGTGGCGGTGATCGATCCTGCGCCCGCTGTCGCCCGCCAGACCGAGCGTGTATTGGACCGCCGGGGGCTGAGAGCCGAGGAAAGTCACACGGGGCGCCACACGTTCTGCACCAGCGGCGATGCGGCGGCCTTCGCCAAAACGGTCAGACGGCTGTTCCCCGATGTCTATAGCACCTTATCAAGACCTGACAGGTTTCGTAAAACTTCTGTAAACCTGTCAGGTCTATAAAATGTTCAATTTGAAGGAGATCAATGAAAGCTTTGACCTATGCCCAGAAGCACCAAGAACGTTTT
>CAZDYW010000014.1:2422-20564 GCA_964509655.1 uncultured Anaerolineales bacterium | reverse complement strand
AGCGGGCGGGCACGGAGTCCCGCCCCTACGTTTATTTAGGGCAGGTTTCCATACCTGCCGCACCTCTGTCATCAGAATTCGGAAGTCTTAAAAAGCTCATTGCACAGCGGATCTTGGCTGTAGCGAGCTAAGCTTCCCTTCGAGATAATCAGCAAGAGACTTCCGAATTCTCAAGGGGAAAACGCCTGTTATCTACTCAGCCTGTCTCAGCAAGTGCCCCATCTGCTCCCGATAGAAAACAAAAACCCCCACTGTCAAGCCGGTAGCAATGGCGGCGTTTCCCACAATGCCGATCAACAGGGCCCAAGAATCACCGGACGGAAGGGACCAAGCAAATCCCAGTCCCTCGTAGATCACCACTGCCAGCAATACCAACCCCAATACAGAAGAAAGCTGTGAGTGAGTCAAAACGATACTCTCCCACATCGCACGCAGTAAGCTGCGCCCTCCCAACAGCAGACTGGGCGGTACAAACATCAGATGGAGCACGGCATAGCCGATCAATCCCCCACCGACTACCCAGACCAGAGTACCGAGCAGTTGCGCGATTAGCGCCGCAAAAGCGACCAGCAAAAGCCAAAGGAAGATCACCACAGTCACCCCCATCAACAGGACAACGCCGAACATGAAGGCACGGAGCAATCTCTCCATCTCGTCATCCACATTGGCGGTCTCCTTTATTTTCTCCACTGCTGGTGATGGTATGGAGTAAACCCTTTGGGCCAGGCCATTGAGGTACCAAGCACCCATCAGTAGGCCGAACAAAATCAGGCCAGTCCACCATGGCGCCAGGGCCAAGAAGTTCGCAATAGAAAAAACGACCGGTTTCCCCAAGGGCGATATCCCCCCCGGAGCGCGTTGGACGAGCAAGCTGGGCACTTGTAGCAGGGGCAGACCGCCGAGAAGGGAGAGCAAGTTGAATTGCTCGCCGATCAGCTCCAAAATTTCCACCACTTGGTCCACCTGGAGCGTCATATCCGACGTTGCAGAAGACTGGGCTTCAATTATATTTCCCCAGCCTCGCAGGAGCGGAGCTATCGAAATTCGCGGCCCCCACCATAGGAGAAGATCAAGCAGAACGGGGAGTATTATCAGACCCAGGTTTCTGCTCAGCAACTCAAACCCGGTTGATAAGCAACCGATTACGCCTTTCGGGGAGGTTCTATCTTTTCTTCTATCTTCCATCACGACATTATATTGTACCACGAACCGCACGCTCAGGAAAGATTACACAGCGAAGAACCTCTCTCCAACCACAGGAATGGGCCACCTACACAGGGACGACTTCCTCAGATGGGCGTTCCGGCGCTTCGGCCAATGGAGTGTGCAGCTCGACCTGTCCATAACGCCAGTACACCCACGCCACGGTCATCAGTATCCCCAGCCCCATCGCGATCAGCCCGATGATGCCCGCCTCTGGGCCGAAAGCGCCTCCCGTCCACCGATCGGGGCCACCTTGCCGGACGCTTATGAAGGTAGCCGAGCGGAAATCGGTCCCGCTGACGGGGAAACCGAAGACGTTCCCCTGGAAAAAGTTCCAGGTGATGTGCAGCCCGATTGGAATTGCCAGCTCGCCGGTCAGGAGGTATCCCAGCGCCAGTTGTAATCCAGCAATAATGAGGTTGAACGTGCTGATAGCGCTGGCGTTGGGGTTGCCCGCGTGCATCAGGCCGAACACAGCCGAGGAAAGCAGCAGCGCGATCACAATGGAGGCATGGGGTCCAATCGTGTCCCAGTTCAGCCCCTCGGCTATGTTTTGGAGATGGTAACCGCGACTGAATAGCTCCTCGTAAAACCCGACCGCCAAGAAAATCAGCAACGGAGGGATAAGGGCCACCAGGAAGCTCGCGCTGGGGTCACGGGTTACGAAAAATCCCTCGACGCTCACCCAGCCCAAGGCGAGCTCCGCCAGGAAGACCAGGAACATCAAGAAAGCGCCCTGGAATAGCCCGAAGCCGAAGTCGAGCCACCAGTCCTTACCGAGGCGGAATCCAAAATCGGCGAAGGGGCGTCGGTCGAGGAAGCGCCCTGCCAGCCAGACGCTGACCGTGAGAGCCAACCCCATCGTCAGCATAGATAGCGTCATCAGCAGCGGCGCATCGTTGATCATCTGCTGCACCGCTTGCGGGCTGATGCTATCCGGGCCTGACTGGTTCATCAGCATTCCGACCGCCACAAAACCAACCACGAACTGAAATGCCACCATCATTATGACGAACATGAGCATTTGGCCCATCAGCCGCCACAGAGCACGTACACGTTGCTCCTCACCGTTCCAGAAGATGTCCTTGATAGACTGCATCTTGCCCTCCATCTAGTTCTTTTCCCGATCCAGTAACAATCTCGCTTTACCCAAAAATTACGGGAAAGACTACTACTCGCCGACTTGCGGCCAACCGCCCTCCACGCGCACCGTCTGTATGGGGTAAGGCAAGTCGATTCCTTCCCGCTCCGCCGCCGTGTTGATCGCTTGCACCGCCCGCGAGTGGGTCTCGAACAAATCGTGTGTCTTCTGATTCACCCAGAACCGGGCCGCGAGGCTGATGGCCGAATTGCCCAGCTCCTCTGCCAGGATATTGGGGGCCGGCTCCTCCAGCACGCCATCCACAGATCGCAGCGCTTGCAGGAAGACCTCCTTGGATCGGTCCACATCCTGCCCGTAGCCGAGCCCGATCTGGATAGTGCGCCGGCGGTCGGGCAATCTGGAGTAATTGACGATGGGATTGCTGAAGACATCGATGTTGGGCAAGATTTCCATCACCCCATCCCAGGTCTTGATCTCAGTATCCCGAAGATTGACATCCATGACCGTGCCCGCATGCCCCGCCACCTCGACGGCGTCCCCAATCTCGAAGGGCTGCCGAATCAACACCAATATCCCGGCGACGAAGTTGCGAGCGATGTCCTGCAAGGCGAAGCCTACGGTTATACCCGCAATGCCCAAACCGGCCAGGAAACTGGTCACGTCGAAGTTGACCTGTTCGAGCGCGGCCAGCGTGCCCAGGACGATCACACTCCAACGCGCCAGTCGGGAAAGCAAGCGCGTAATTTCGGGATCTTTGATCTTGTCCTTAGCGCTTTTCTCTGTCCATTGAGACGCCAACTTAGAGAGAAGCAGGGAAGCCACAAAGATGATGATCGCTGCGACAAGGTTGGTCAAAAAGGGAATTACCATTTCTAGAAAACCGCTGAGATTCACATTACCTCCTGATTTCTGGATATTTACAGGAGTTTTCCACTTTAGAATTCGGAAGTCTTTCGCTGAGTATCTCGAAGGGAAGCTTAGTTCGCTAAAGCGCCAAGATCCACCGGGCAATGGGCTTTTTGAGACTTCCGAATTCTGATAACAGCTTACTGGAAAACCCCAGGTATTTAGGGGCCAAAATCCGAGCTCCCATGCTCGGCGCCACACGAACGATTATACACAGTCAAGAGCTTTGTTACAAATCAGCAATTGTGGTATCATTGCCGAGGAGATAAGGCTTGGAGGATAAACAATGATTGTATTGATTGACTATGGAGCGGGGAATGTCCGCTCGGTGCATAAAGCGCTGGAGACTGTCGGGGCTGAGGTAAAATTGACGCACGATCCTGCGCCCATCGCCGAGGCCGAGAAAATCGTATTGCCGGGAGTAGGCGCCTTTGGCGATTGTATGTCCGGCTTGCGACGCGCCGGGATGATTGAGCCGCTGCTGCAAGCAATCGAGCAGGGGAAGCCGTTTCTGGGCATTTGCGTCGGCATGCAGATACTGTTCGAGGAAGGGCTGGAGATGGGAAATCACGCCGGGCTGGGCCTCCTGCCGGGGCGCGTGGTGCGCTTCCCCGCTGCTCTCACCGCTGCCGGGCTCAAAATCCCACACACCGGATGGAATCAGATCGAGCCGCTCGTGGAAAATCCGCTGCTCCACGATCTGCCGCGCGGTTCATGGGCCTATTTCAACCATGCCTATTATTGCCAGGTCCAACCGGAGCACGCGCTGGCCGTCACCGACTACGGCGGGCCGTTCGCCTCGGTCGTGAGGCGCGGTCAGGTCTATGGCGTCCAATTTCACCCGGAAAAGAGCCAGCGTGTGGGACTGCACATTTTGCGAAACTTCGTGGAAAAAGTGGGAGAGGTAAAGACGGGCGCATGGAACGTCTATCCGGCCATTGATCTGCGGCACGGACGAGTGGTGCGGCTGAAACAAGGTGATCCGGGCCGGGAGACACAGTACGCCGAAGATCCGCTGCAAATAGCGCACCGTTGGCAAGAGGCCGGCGCCAAGTGGCTCCACGTGGTGAACCTCGACGGAGCTCTCGGCGAGGGCGGCCACCAGAATCTGGCCGCGCTGGAGCGCATCCTGAAAAACACAACCGGGCGGCCTTCCGAGCCTGTCGAAGAATTGCGCATCCAGTTCGGCGGCGGATTGCGCGACCTGGATTCCATCCGGCAGGTGCTGGAACTGGGTGTGAGCCGCGTGGTGCTCGGCACAGCGGCGGTGAAAGATCCGGCGCTGGTCGAGGCAGCGCTGGAGAACTTCGGAGCGGAGCGCGTGGCGATCGGTATCGACGCCCGCGACGGTAAGGCGCAGACGCACGGCTGGCAACATGAAGCCGGGATCACGGCGCTCGATCTGGCGCAAGAATGGGCCGATAAGGGCATCCGCTGGCTCATTTTCACCGACGTCGCCCGTGATGGAATGAGGCGCGGCCTCAACCTGGAGGCAACGGTGAAACTGGCGCGGGAGACGGGTCTGAACGTCATCGCCTCCGGCGGCGTGGCGAGCCTGAAGGACGTGGAGCAGACCCACGAGGCCGGGCTAAGCGGCGTTATAATCGGGAAAGCGCTCTACGAGGGGCAAGTGGCGCTAGAAGAGGCTTTAGGAGTAGGAAGATCAGAAGAGGAGGAAACGTGCTAGCCAAACGCATCATCCCTTGCCTGGACGTGAAGGACGGGCGCGTAGTCAAGGGCGTCAACTTCGTCAATCTGCGCGATGCCGGTGATCCCGTGGAGAACGCCCGACTCTACGACGCCAAGGGAGCCGACGAGCTGGTCTTCCTCGACATCTCCGCCACGCCAGAAGGTCATGCCACGACGGTCAAGATAGTGCGCCAGGTGGCGGTCGAGGTCTTCATGCCCTTCACCGTCGGCGGCGGCGTGCGCAGCGTCGATGATGTGCGCAAGCTGCTTCTGGCCGGGGCCGACAAGGTGAGCATCAACACCGCAGCGGTCCACAATCCAACACTGCTCACCGCTTCCGCCGAGCGCTTCGGCAGCCAATGTATCGTGGTCGCCATCGACGCCAAGCGCATCGCCCATGATCCGCCGCGCTGGGAAGTATATGTCAGCGGAGGGCGCACCCCAACCGGGCTGGACGCGCTCAAGTGGGCGGTGGAGGCGGTCGAGCATGGGGCCGGCGAGATTCTGCTGACCAGCATGGACGCCGATGGCACGCTGGCCGGCTACGACATGGAACTGACCCGCGCCGTCGCCGAAGCGGTATCGGTGCCCGTCATCGCCAGCGGAGGCGCCGGGAAGCTGATCCACTTCGCCGAAGTGCTCACCGAGGGCAAGGCGGATGCCGCGCTCGCCGCTTCACTTTTCCACGACCGAGTGTTGAGCATCGGGGAAGTGAAAGCTTATCTGGCGGAACGGGAAATTCCGGTTAGGAGGATGGAATAGCAAATGAATGGACGGGCGAAAGAAACAACAGGGAGAACGGTAAAATTCGACCAGCGAGGCCTGGTTCCGGCGATAGTGCAGGATCAAGCGAGCGGCGATGTGCTAATGGTGGCCTGGATGAACGCGGAAGCGTTGCGGCTCACGCGGGAGACCGGTCAGGCCCATTTCTGGAGCCGCAGTCGGGAGGAGCTATGGCACAAGGGAGCTACGTCGGGCAACTTCATGAATGTGCGCGAGATTCTCGTGGACTGTGACGCCGATACGCTGCTTCTGAAAGTCGATCCCGAAGGCCCCGCCTGCCACACCGGCGAGCGATCCTGTTTTTATCGGCGGCTGGAGTTTCCTTTCACGCCCTCCCTACCGGAAAGGCACGAGGAGCCAGCGGATATTCTCCACGTCCTCTTCGACGTCATACTCGACCGCCAGGCGAATCGCCCGCCCGGCTCCTACACCGTCAAGCTGCTGGATGGGGGGGAGGACGAAATACTCAAGAAGATCGGTGAGGAAGCGATGGAAGTCATCCTGGCAGCCAAGGGGCAAGGAGACGAGCGGCTCGTCGCGGAGATGGCCGATCTAGCATATCATGCGCTGGTGCTGCTGGCAGAACGGGGGCTGTCTCCGGCCGATGTCGAGGCCGAGCTGGCGAAACGGCGTCGGTGAGGAAAATCGAGCTTGACTTAATAGAACAAACGTGCTATATTTGAAATCGTCTGTAGTGGACCGATGTCAATTGGTCCTAGTTGGGCGGAGGCTCTTGCAGAATGGCTAAGCAAAAATATCAAGCATATACCGAAGAAGACATAAAAGTTCTGGACTATCCAGAAAACATCCAGCGCCGACCGGGGATGTACGTCGGCGGGCGGGGCATGACGGCACTGCACCATCTGGCCATCGAGGTGATCGACAACGCGGTGGACGAGGCGCTGATGGGGCACTGCGACCATATCTGTGTGACCATTCGCCCCGACGGCAGCATTGAGGTCGCGGATGATGGGCGCGGCATCCCGGTGGGCATCCATCCCGAAAAAGATAAACCCACGATGGAGCTGGCCTTCACCACACTCCACTCCGGCGGCAAGTTCGACGAGGGGAGCTATTCCACCTCCGGCGGTCTGCACGGCGTGGGTATCAAGGCTACCAACGCGCTCTCCGAGTGGCTGGAAGTGACGGTGCGCCGCGACGGGGTGCTCTATCGCCAGCGTCACGAATACGGCCTGCCGGTCACGCCGGTGAATATCATAAACCCGCATACCGAAGAGATCGTGGGCGAGGTCGGCGTGCGCGGAGAGGTGACAGCGGTTCGGCAAAACAAGGATCGCTCTATCGGCACCGGCACGGCGGTGGAGTTCAAGCCCAACCCTGATTTCCTGGACGAAGTGGAGTTTGATTTCGCCACGTTGGCGCGGCGCCTGCAGATGGTGGCCTTCCTGGTGCCCGGCTTGACCACGCGCGTTGTGGACGAGCGCGGAAAAGGGCGCGAGCGGGAGTATCGCTACGCAGGCGGGCTGGTGGAGTATGTCGAGCACCTCAATCGAGATCGAAAAGTCATTCATCCACCCATTGAGCTGAAGGGCGCGACCGAGGATGGCACGCAAGTCGAGGCGGTATTCCAATGGCATGACGGCGACTATCCCGAAATCGTCTCTTTCGTGAACACGATTCCCACGCCCGACGGCGGCGGCCACGTTTCGGGGCTGATGGCCGGGCTGACGAAGGCCATCAACGTATTCGCCGATGAGCGGCGGGGCTTGCTCAAAAAAGGGGATGAGATCACGGGAAGGGATACCCGGGCGGGGCTAACGGCGGTGCTCAGCGTGCGCATGCACGATCCGCAGTTCACCAGCCAGACGAAGACCCAACTGGGCGTCGACCAGATCAGAGGACAGGCCTATTCAATCATCTACGAGGGCCTGTTGAGCTATCTGCGCAAGAGGATTTCCCTGGGCAAGAGCATCGTTCAACGCTGCCTGGCGGCCTCGCGGGCGCGGCGGGCCGCGGCCAAGGCGCGAAAATTGGTGATGCGCAAATCGGCCCTGGAGGTGGATGAACTGCCGGGCAAGCTGGCCGATGTAGCCAAGGGCACTCCCGTCGAGCATACCACGCTCTACATCGTCGAGGGCGACAGCGCCGGTGGCTCGTGCAAACAGGCACGCGACCGGCGCTACCACGCCATCCTCCCACTGCGCGGTAAGATCCTCAACGTCGAGCGCAAGCGTCTGGATCGTTCGCTCAGCAACCGGGAGATCAAGGCGGTCGTGGCCGCGCTGGGTGCCGGTGTGGGGAGCGATTTCAGCGTCGAGGACATGCGCTACGGGCAAGTTGCCATTTTGGTCGACGCCGACGTGGACGGCGATCACATCAAGACCTTGCTCTACACACTCTTCTGGCGGCTGATGCGCCCGATGGTCGAGGAGGGACGGCTTTACGTCGCCCAAGCGCCGCTTTACCTGTTGCGCAAAGGGAAAGAGAGCGCCTATGCCTATACCAACGCCGAGCGCGACCGCCTCCTTGAGAGCTGGGGCGGAATGCGGGGCGTGAATATCCAGCGCTACAAGGGCCTGGGCGAGATGAACCCGGAACAGTTACGCCAGACGGTTTTCACCGTGGCCAACGGCGACAACCCGGCGCTGAACGACCAGATGGCCCAGGTGAAGGCCAGTGACGTGCATGCGGCTAACGCGGCCTTCGCACTGTGGATGGGCAGCGGGGCGAGGAAGAGGCGCGAGCGGCTGATGCGCTATTGGGGCGACGGGATGATGTTGGACGAAAACGGAGAATGACACAGCGAGCATTGGAAACCGGAGAGGATCAGCAATAAGATGACTGACAGCGAAGCCACAACTATGGTCGTGCCAGTCGAGACCATCGACTTGGCAAGCGATATGACGGAAGCCTATATGGGCTATGCCCGCGCCACGATCACCGACCGGGCGCTGCCCGACGTGCGCGACGGGCTCAAACCGGTGCAGCGGCGCATTCTATATGCCATGCACGATCTAGGACTGGATTCCCAACACCCACACAAGAAATCCGCCCGCATTGTCGGCGAAGTGCTAGGAAAGTACCATCCCCACGGCGACACATCGGTCTACCACACGCTCGTGCGTATGGCGCAAGACTTCTCGATGGAAATGCCGCTGGTGGATGGACAAGGGAACTTCGGCTCGATTGATGGCGACAGCCCGGCGGCGATGCGTTACACCGAGGCCCGCCTGACCGCCGTCGCCGAGACTATGCTCCGGGATCTGAAAATGGACACGGTGAACTGGGCCGATAACTTCGACGGATCGCTCCAGGAACCGACCGTGCTGCCCACCGTCTTCCCGAATCTGCTGGTCAATGGCTCGGCCGGGATCGCGGTCGGCATGTCCACCAATATGCCGCCACACAATCTAGGCGAGGTCTGTGGGGCAGTAAAATACGTGGCACAGAACTGGGATCGACGCGATGAGATCACAACGGATGATTTGCTACAATTCATCCCCGGCCCGGACTTTCCCACCGGGGGGATACTCTACCGCTACAGAGATCGCGGCGATGGCCTGATCGATACCGTTTACGAAGCCTACGAGACCGGACGCGGGCGCATCGTGACTCAAGCGCGGGTTTTAATTGAGGATATCGGCGGCAACAAATCCAACATCGTGGTCACCGAGCTGCCCTACAACGTACAGAAGAACACGGTGATGGAAAAGATCGCCAAGGAGATACAGAAGGGCCGCGTCACCGGCGTGACCGACCTGCGCGATGAATCGGATTACACCGGCATGCGCATGGTGATTGAGGTCTCTCGAACCGCCGACCCAGATGACGTTCTGGATCAGGTTTTGAAATATTCACAATTGCGCGAGACGTTCGGCGTGATAAACCTAGCACTCGTTCCCCTTGCCAACGACGATGATGGACGACCGACTTACCTTTCACTGCTTGACCTGTTGACCCATTTTGTGAAACATCGTCTGGAAGTGATCGAACGGCGCAGCCGCTTCGAATTGGAGAAGCGTCAGGCCCGATTGCACATAGTCGAGGGGCTGCTCTCTGCGCTGGACGTGCTCGACGAGGTGATCGAGACCATCCGACGCTCGCGGGAACCGCGTACGGCCCGAAACAACCTGAAGCGGAAGTTTGGCTTCAGCGAAGAGCAAGCCAACGCCATCCTACACACGCAGCTTCAACAGCTAGCTCGCCTGGGACGCACTCGGCTGCAAGAAGAGGGACGGGAGCTTCGAGAGCGTATAGAGTATCTGGAGGACATTCTGGCCTCCGAGAAGAGGCGACTGGAGTTGATCATCGATGAAACTCACAAGATCAAGGAGCAATTCGCTATTCCACGTCGCACAGTGATCGTCGATAGCGAGGAGCGAGCCGCTGGCACAACAGTTATGACCGGCTCCGACCTGGTAGCTCCTAAGGAAACACAGGTATTAGTGCTGACTCCCGATGGAGTGGAGCGCTGTGATGCGTCCAGCTTCTCCTACCGTCCCAGCGATGGCCTGACTTCACGGGCAGCGCGGAGCGTCCACTTTGCCCATGTGCAAGCAGAGCCAGACTCCAAAGTGCTCTTGCTCACCAATACCGGGCGTGGGTGGAAGAGTGAAGTCGGATTTATCCCCGAAGATGCTACACCGGAGAGACTGGGTCTCAATCCCAAGAGTGGAGAGCGGATCATTGGTATCGCCATCCCCCAACCGGAGACCTATCTACTGCTGGGCACGAGGAGGGGCAAGGTCAAACGCACCGCTGTGGCCGATCTGTCCTTGCTGGAACGAGAGTGGGGACCGGTGATTGGGCTGGATGAAGGAGATGAGTTGTTGTTCGGTGGCGTGGTTGCTGAAGGTACACACGTGATCTTCTACACCAAGGAAGGGCAGTTGCTGCGGTTCGACGGCGACGAAATCAACCCGCAGAAGACGGATACCGCAGGCGGCGTCATTGGCATCTCACTCAAGAAAGGCGATGGCATACTGGGTGGAATGTTGGCACCGAAGGGCGCTACCGAAGAGGATCAATGGCAAGTCGTGGTCGTCTCCGAGACCGGCTATGCACACCGCGTACCGCTGGCCGAATTCTCCTTACAAGGTAGAAACACCCAAGGCGTCCAGTGCCTGCGGGAGACCAAATCCGGAGGCAAGATCGGCGACGTAGCACTGGGAAAAGTGGGGTATGAACTGGACGTTTACCTGGAAGATAGACGGCGGCAACATGTATCGGACCTGGAGTCGATTGCAGTCACGAGCCGTGCAGCTAGAGGAGATCGATTGGTGGAGGCCGAGGATGCAAAAGTAGTCCAGGTAATAACCTTGGCCTGACCGAGGAAACGAGACCGAAACGTTATCATAATTTGACATTTTGCCCCCCATGCGGTAGCATGGGGGGTGGTCGTGCTAGACGGGGAGCTGGCGGTGCCCTGTACCCGCAAACCGCCATAGCGGGGTCGAAGGCCCTCTTGAGGGGCAACTCACTCGAGACTGCCATCGTCAAACTGTGTTGAAGATTGGGTCCTGCGCGGCGAGAGCCTCTGAACCCCGTCAGGTCCGGGAGGAAGCAGCGGTAAGGAGTTCACTTTCGGGCGCCGCAGGAGTGCCTAGTCGGAGCAGATTGGCCTTGGTAAGTCGAAGGGGTTGGCTCGAAGGGGGATGCACGGCCACTTTATATAGCCAAAAAGGGAGAGACAACTTAACTGCCTCTCCCTTTATGTTTCTTAGTCGATTCGCATCAAGGATGATTACCATCGATAAGCCATGGAGATAAGCGCCGCTATTCCACTTAAACGCAGCTCCCTGCTTGATGGGCTCAAAGCAATTGTGGCATTGAGCCTAATCATCGGGGCGTTGGCTTTCGGCTACCAGAAAGCAATGACACCCGTCACGCTGATTGTGGATGGGCAAGCGCAACGCCTACGCACCCATCAAGAGACCGTTGGAGCGCTGCTGACCGGCCTTGACCTCACACTCCATGCAAAAGACATAATACTCCCCCAACCGGAGACGGAGATCAAGCCCGGGCTGACTATACAAATACAACGGGCTCACACGGTGCACGTCATCACAGACGGACGGGAGATACAACTCCGAACACACTCCACATCGATCTATGACATACTGAAAGAAACAAGCGTTAATCTAGGCCCCCACGACAAGGTGGAAATATCCGGCACATTATCAAAGGGCAGTCCACCGACGAAGGCAGGAAAAGATTCACAATCGGATCCGGCATATATTATCGTCCACCGCGCTATCCCTTACACCCTACACGAAGAAGGTCAAGCTACTCAGCTATACACCAGCGCTGCTACCGTGGGAGAAGCTCTACGTCAAGCTGGAATGACGATCCACCTCGCCGACCACGTCCGGCCCGGTTTAGGAGAACGCCTCTCGCCCAGAATGCATGTTTACGTGAAGCGCTCAAAGCCAGTAGAAGTGCAAGTCGATGGGCGAAGTATCCGCACGCGAACCCACCGCGAATATGTTGGCGACGTACTGGCCGACCTGAGTATAGTACTCGCCGGTCAAGATTACACTATCCCCCCTCCCAACACTCCACTACACGAAGACACCCCCATCCAAATCGTGCGCGTCAAGGAACGCTTCCTCATAGAACAAGATCCAATTCCCTTCGATTCCATATGGCAGCCTAACCCAGATGTGGAAATCGACCACCAGGGGTTGATGCAAGAAGGATCACCTGGCATTCTCGAAAGGCGCATTCGAGTGCGCTACGAAAACGGCCACGAGGTCAAAAGGATGGTCGAAGATGAATACGTCGCCGTGCCTCCCACTACGAAGATCATGGGATATGGGACGAAGATCGTAGTACGAACCCTCGACACGCCATCCGGGCCGGTCGAATACTGGCGCAAGATTCGTATGCTGGCCACGTCCTACTCCGCCGGAACCGCCGGCACGGACAAATCTGACCGATGGTACGGGCGCACAGCCACAGGGATGAAAATGCGAAATGGCATCGTCGCCGTCGACCCTAACGTGATCAGTCTATATAGCAAGGTCTACGTGCCCGGATATGGAATCGGGCTCGCCGGGGATACGGGCAGCGCCATCAAGGGGAACCGCATCGATCTGGGATACAGCGACGAAGACCTTGTGCTCTGGTACCGCTGGGTAGATGTCTATCTGTTGACCCCCGTGCCTCCATCTCATCAAATCGTTTACCGCATGTAATCCCCGAATATGAACATACGCAAACTATTGCGGGAAAGTGATCTCCGGCCGGAAAAAGGTCTGGGACAAAACTTCCTGGTCGAACAGGCTATTCTGGAGAAAATCGTCGCTGCCGCCGAACTGACCAATGAGGATGTTGTCCTGGAAATCGGGGCTGGGACAGGCGCTCTGACCCAACTGTTGGCACAGGATGCAGGCCACGTGATCGCGGTCGAGCTGGATCAGCGGCTAATGCCCCTACTCCAAGCGGAGCTATCCGAGAAGAAAAATGTCACTTTGATCCAAGGGGACATCCTGAAGCTCGAACCGGCTGATCTCTTCCGGGAATCTGAAATCCAATACAAAGTCGTAGCCAATCTACCCTACTACATCACCTCGGCGGTGCTGCGCCATCTGCTGGAAGCAACCCTCAAGCCTAAAAGCGTGGTAATCACGGTGCAACGGGAAGTGGCCGAGCGCATCGTCGCAGAACCGGGAGATATGAGCGTGCTAACGGTGAGTGTGCAATTTTATGGTAAGCCAGAAGTGCTCTTCTACATCAAACCAGGCAGCTTCTACCCCTCTCCAGAGGTCGAATCGGCGGTACTGCGGATAGACATCAACGATGAACTCTCCTTGCCTCAAGAAGCGCTTCCGACTTTCTTTCGCATTGTGCGAGCAGGTTTCGCGCAACGCCGCAAGCAACTTCACAACACGCTTAGCGCCGGGCTGGGTTCAGATGTATCCAAGTATGAGGTAGCGGATAAACTGAAAGAAGCTGGCATCGATCCCCGCCGACGCGCACAGACACTGGATATCGATGAATGGGTCAGAGTAACGGGCAAATTGAGTGAACTCCTCGATTCACAGATCGCCGCCCTGATCGCAAGAGACCAGCAAGAAGCTGGCGCTCCTACAACTTGAAATCGGGAGGATGAAATGAAGTGGATGACGCCCCTTCTCTTTTTGATCATCCTCACGCTTATGAGCAACTGTGGGCCGAGTCCGTCACCAACTCCAATGGAGGCCCCGGAAACGACCGATGAAGGAGGTCAAGCGATGCCATTTGAACTGACGAGCGAAGCGTTTGCACAGGGGGAATCGATCCCCCGTAAGTACAGCTGTGACGGCGAGGACATCTCACCGCCGCTCTCGTGGAGCGATCCGCCGGAGGGGACAGAGAGCTTCGCGCTCATCTGTGATGATCCAGATGCGCCGGTGGGCACCTGGGTGCATTGGGTGGTGTTCAACATTCCCGCCGACAAACGCGCCCTGCAGGAAAACATCCCCGCGCAAGATCGGCTCTCCGATGGCAGCTTGCACGGGCGGAACAGTTGGAGGCGGAGGGACTACGGCGGCCCTTGTCCACCGCGCGGCACCCACCGCTACTTCTTCAAGCTCTATGCGTTGGATACAACGCTCGATCTGGAAGCTGGGGCGAAGAAGAAGCAAGTACTCCAAACGATGGAAGGACACGTGCTGGCACAAGCGGAGTTGATGGGAACTTACAGTCGGTGACATCTCTATCCGTTCACATCCATCGCCGTCCGGCCTCCACACATCTGGCTTACCTACGCGATCAACTCCATCCAGATGTGGAAGTCACCTGTGGCCCCGATCTGCCCACGCCCGCGGATTATCACATCCTCGTTGCGGGGCGCCCCAAACGGGAGCAACTCATCGCCAGCCCCAACTTGCAGACACTTATCGTCCCCTGGGCGGGAGTGTTCCCCGAAATCCGCGATCTGTTGCGGGATTTCCCTCACATCGCGATCCACAACCTCCACCATAACGCCGCCCCGGTGGCCGAGATGGCGATCACGCTGATGCTGTCCGCGGCGAAATTCATTCTGCCCATCGACCGCGCCTTCCGAGCGCATGATTGGAGACCCCGCTACCAGCGTCCCAACCCAGCAGTCCTGATGGAGGGAAGGACAGCGTTGATCCTGGGCTATGGAGCGATTGGTCAGCGGGTAGCCCGCGCTTGTCATGGCCTGGGGATGGAAGTCATCGCCACCCGGCGCTATGTCTCCACATCGGCGGATGAGTACGCGGAGGAGATCCATCCGCCGGGAGCGCTTCCCAGCCTGCTGCCCCGCGCCGACGCACTCATCATCTGCTTGCCCCTCACAGAGGAGACAAAGGGCCTCATCGGCGAGAAAGAGTTGAACATGCTGCCCCCCAGATCGGTGCTGGTCAACGTGGGACGCGGGGAGATTGTGGAAGAAGCCGCCCTCTACAATGCGCTACACGAAGGCACACTCTACGCCGCCGGGCTGGACGTTTGGTACAATTACCCCACCGACGAGGAATCCCGCTCCCACACGCCCCCATCGGATTACGCCTTCCACGAGCTGGATAACGTGGTGATGAGCCCGCACCGCGCCGGCGCCGGCGGGTCCGAGGAGATAGAACGCCTGCGCATGGACCATCTGGCTGTGATGCTCAACGCAGCCGCGCGTGGCGAGCAGTTGCCCAATCGCTTCGATCTACAGGCCGGTTACTGAGAGAAAGATCCCCCCTCAACGCAAAACTCCATTTGCCGCCCGCTTAATCCCGTGCTAGAATCTATCCACTATGACAAGAATAGTTTTTATGGGAACCCCGATTTTTGCCGTGCCGACACTTCAAGCCCTGGATGATGCCTTTGAAGTCGTCGGCGTCGTCACGCAGCCAGATCGACGGGCGGGCCGAGGCCGCAAGCGGAAACCATCGCCGGTCAAACAGGCAGCGCTGGAACGCAATCTACCTCTTTTCCAACCAAGGACTGTATGCACACCCGATTCGCTGGCGCAACTGGCAGAATGGCAGCCGGAGGTCATCGTCGTAGCCGCCTTCGGGCAGCTCTTGACGCAGGAGGTGCTCGACCTCCCACCGCACGGTTGCTTAAATGTCCACGCTTCGCTGCTGCCTCGCTGGCGGGGTGCGGCGCCGGTAGCAGCGGCCATCCTATCCGGAGATCAGGTCACGGGCGTGACGATTATGAAATTGGACGCCGGGCTTGACACCGGCCCCATCGTGGCTCAAGTGGAGGAACCGATCCGCCCAGATGACACGAGGGCTTCGTTAAGCGAGCGGCTCTGTGAGATAGGCGCCGATTTGTTGGTGGAGACGCTGGTGCCATATTTGGAGGGGGAACTTACGCCCCAGCCCCAGAGGGAAGAGGAGGCCACCTATGCCGACCGCTTGCGCAAGGAGGATGGGCGGCTCGACTGGTCAAGTTCGGCGCTCGAACTGGACCGGCACATCCGCGCCCTCACGCCCTGGCCGGGCACGTTCACGACGTGGCAGGGACAGCGCTTCAAGGTGCTGCAAGCCCAGCCGTTGCCCGATTGGCAAGGCGACGCCGCTCCGGGCACGGTGATTGAACTGGAGGATGGCGTGGCCGTCGCTGCCGGCGAAGGTGCGCTGCGCCTGGAAGAGGTGCAATTAGCCGGCAAGCGAGCGATGGCGATCGATGCGTTTCTGTGCGGCCAATGTGATTTCGTAGGTGGGCGATTGGGCGAGGAGTAACAGGCTAAAGGTGTCACAACACAAAACCTCGGAAGTTGAGGAAACAAACTTCCGAGGTTTTCGCTGTCAAATCTCAGATTTTACCTGCGATGACTGTATCGAGGTAATCCTTGACCTTGGAAGCGGTCGGGAGGGAAAGCGCGTGCTCCGCGATCTCCTGGGCTTCGGTGAAGCTCAAGGCGCGAATGAGTTGCTTGGCCGAAGGGATGGCACGCGGCGTCATGCTGAACTCATCCAGGCCCAATCCCAACAGCACCGGTATGGCCCGTGGCCGCCCGGCGAGTTCACCGCATAGGCCGATCCACTTGCCCGCCGCATGGGCCGCTTCGATCACGTGCTGGATCAGACGCAAAACCGCCGGGTCCAAAGCCTGGAAGAGGTAACCCAGCTGCTCATTGCCCCGGTCGCAGGCTAGCGTGTACTGGGTCAGATCGTTAGAGCCAATGCTGAAGAAATCGACCAGCGGCGCCAGGACATCGGCCGCCATGACCGCGGCCGGCGTCTCCACCATGATACCGATTTCGACATCTGTGGCGCAAGGGATGCCCGCTTCCATCAAATCGGAACGGGCTTGCTCCACCGCACGCCGCGCTTGAACAACCTCATCATAGGTCGCGATCATGGGGAACATCACCTTGACGTTGCGCCCCACACCGGCACGCAGGATGGCCCGCAATTGTGGCTGGAAGAGATCCGCTCGCCGCAGGGAGAGCCGAATGGCCCGCACGCCCAAGAAGGGGTTCATCTCTGGCTCGATGTCGATGTAGGTCAAGGGCTTATCGCCGCCGACGTCCAGCGTGCGCACGATGAGGGGGCGCTGGCCCATCACATCAGCGATGGCGCGGTAGGCTTGATACTGTTCCTCCTCGTCGGGCATAGTCGCTCGCTCCATGTAGAGGAATTCGGTGCGCAGCAGCCCCACGCCCTCGGCGCCAAACCGGATGGCCTCTTGTGCCGATTCCACATCGCCGATGTTGGCGACTACTTCGACACGGTGTCCATCCTTTGTAACGGCGGGGTCTTCACTCTGGCTCAGCGCTGCACTCAGCCGAGCAGTCCGCTGGTCGCGCCGCTTCTCGTATTCTTCCACGATTTCGGGCGACGGGTCGACTTTCACCAGGCCGGCCTCGCCATCCACGGCCAGTGTCACGCCATCAGCGATCTGCAAGGCTGCGCTCCCCAATCCCACTACTGCGGGCAAGTTCCACATCCGCGCCAGAATTGCGACGTGAGAGGTGGCGCCACCGGCAGCGGTGCATAAACCACGCACTTTCTCCCGATCCAATCGCGCCGTATCTGAAGGCGTCAGGTCTTCCGCCACGATAATCACCGGATCGGGGAGAGCGCTCAGAGGAGGCTCGTCGGCCACGTCCAGCAGAATGCGCAAGACGCGCTCTCCAGCATCGCGCACATCGGCGGCCCGCAGACGCATCAAGTCGCTATCGCCGCTCTCGAAACGCTCCACCCACTCGGCGATTATCGCATCGACAGCCGCTTCGGCATTGATACTATTCTGGAGCACATTCTCCTCAATAGCATCGACCAGCGTGGGGTCCTCCAGCATCATGCGCTGGAACTCGAAGATGCGGGCCACATCATCGTCCCGCTGTGCCACCTCATCCTGCAGATCGGTCAGTTCAAGCCGCGCCTGTTTTAGAGCTTCGCGCAAGCGTGCAAGCTCGGCGTCGACATCGGACACAGTGCGTCTTTCAATCTCCATCTTAGGGGGACGATAGAGGAAGGCTGGCGCCACGACGAAGCCCTCGGAGGCCGGGATACCGCGCAATTGTCCTGGTCGATCCTCAACCTT
>CAZDYW010000014.1:0-2322 GCA_964509655.1 uncultured Anaerolineales bacterium | reverse complement strand
CCTCAGCCTCAGCCTCACCAAAGCCACTCTCCACCAGCGCCTGAAGGGCAGCCAGCGCATCGGCGGCGTCATCACCCACAGCATGGATGAGGATATGCTCGCCTTGCCAGGCCGTACCGCGATTGGCAACCTCCATCATACTTTTAGCGTTAGCAGGAGGCCGACCGTGGGTCACGTTCTGGACGGTGATGTCGGATTCGAAGCGCATCGCTGTGCGCACAAAGCGAGCTGCAGGCCGGGCATGCAAGCCGGTGGGATTAGGTATTACCAACTCGACCCCCTGGCCTTTTCCTTCAACTTTCCGAGGCTCCGCGGTAGAGATGATTCCCAGCGGGGCGACATCGGGGATCTTGGAAGTTGCCAAAGCCTGTTCGGCCGCGCGCTGCACCGCGTCCAGGTCGCCGCCGCCAGCGGACTCGACCACTGCCGCAATCGCCCCTTCTGTCAAGGGGGCATTAGTCATCCGAACACGACCTTGCTGTTCAAGAGGGAGGCTCTCAATCGCCATCTGGGTCACCATCACAGCGCTGCCCAGGTCGACCAGTATCAGAGCCGCGTCGCTCTCCTCAAGCACACTTCTAAGCGCTTTCTCGACCTTCTCGAAGCTGGTGCCCAAACGCCCGTCATCGGTCCCGCCCGCAGGCACGATGGGCACTGGTTCTCCTCCCGCCATCTGCAGGGCCAAATCGCAGACTCCCTCGGCGAGTTCTTTGCTATGTGCAACCACGATGATTCCTACCACAAGGCACCTCGACAATTTCTAAGGTGAATTCCTATTCCGCCAATGCAGCTACAAGCTCCCTACAAAAGTTGGGAATGTCAGCGACTACGCGCCCCCAAACTAGATTATCCTCACGAAAAGCAGACTCGTCCACCCATACAGCTCCAGCGTTGAGCAAATCATCCTTGATACCTGTGGAGCCGGTGGACTTATGTCCCTCCATAATGCCAGCGGAGATCAGCACCAACCCGCCGTGGCAGATAGAGGCGACGATATTACCTTGCTCGTAGACCTCCCGCACCAGATTCTTGACGCCTTCGTAGCGGCGGATCTTATCAGGCGCCCAGCCGCCGGGAACGACTACGCCATCGAACTGCTCTGCCGACACTTCGTCCGCGCCGACATCGGCGACGGCGGTCAAGCCGCCGGATTTGCTGGTATATTCATCGCCGCCCTTGATACCGACTATCATTACCTCCGCGCCCTCTTCTTGGAGCCTCATCAGAGGAACCCAAAACTCCAGGTCCTCATATCCAGGCCCCACCAATACGGCGACATGTTTTCCTCTTAGTTTCACTTTCTCCTCCTCTCGGCAGGTTTCTAACATACACCCGCTAGATTCGTCCTAACTCTATCCTGTACAGGATGGACACGTAACGACTTCAACAGGGGCAGCATCTGGTCGCTCGCCCTCTCCAACATACCCCACTGCTCCACACCGGCAGGCATACCAGCATTCGTCCAAACTCTCGAAGCGGAAGCGCGGCGCGGTGAGGTCGATCTCCTCCACACCACTCCTCCAACGCGCGTTGGTAATCAGCCGTTGACAACCTGCCGCTTGCAAGCGGTAGAAGTAGACGCCAAAGTGGCGGCAATGTCGCATCAGCAACACAGCAGCTGTCAGTCCGGGAGGAAGGGCGATGTCAAGCGCATTGGCACAGGTCACTTGCAGATTGCGCGGCAAGCGAAGACCAATGATCCTCAGTGCAGAGGCGACAAGCAAGGGATTAACCTCCACCGCATACACCGCCCGTGCCCGCTCCGCTATCCGCAGGGACAGACGTAAATCGCCCGCCCCAACCTCCAACACTACATCTTCAGGAGTGAGATAGCTCAGCACAGCCTCATAAATCGATTCGTCGTAGGGGCTGAACCATCCTTCCCAATCTTGCAGACCGTGAAGCTGAGCAAAAGCTGAGAAATCCTCCTGGAATTGAAGACGATTGGCTTCGGTATGAGCTTCCAAACGGCTAAGGATGTCCTCCATGGAATTCACGGGAGCGCAAAGGCTCACTCTGTACTGGTGTGCTTATTGCTATCCCCTTTATTTTTAAAGATTGCCCATCCCGAACGATACATCATAGAGAGCCAGAATCCAACCCAAGCCACCGGGAAGAAGATCATGCTAGCCTTACGGCCCGCAACGTAGAACATAAACTCGCTAGCGATCAAGGGCAATAAGAAAATCAAAGCCCATCCCCAAAGCGGGATCCAATCGAAAGCCACGGATTGTTCTTGCTCAGGTTTTCGGCTTTTCTTCTGTGCTTTTCTCTTGGTCATATAATCCCATTATCCCCGACGCACTTGAGGTCAGCGTTATG
>CAZDYW010000013.1:17537-20640 GCA_964509655.1 uncultured Anaerolineales bacterium | reverse complement strand
TATGGCTCACTTAGACGCTTATAACCGTCCCATCAGCTATCTGCGCATCTCGGTCACCGACCGTTGCAACCTGCGCTGCATCTACTGCATGCCTGAAGAGGGCGTGCCCTGGCGCTCACACGATGAAGTGCTGCGTTACGAGGAGATCGAGACCATCGTGCAAGCCGCGGCAGAGCTGGGCATCAACAAGGTGCGGCTGACCGGCGGCGAGCCACTGGTTCGGCTTGGCATCGTCGATCTGGTACGCAAGATTGCCCGCGTTCCCGGCATCGACGATCTGGCGATGACGACCAATGGGATTCTGTTGGCCCGCTACGCCAAGGAGTTATCTGAGGCCGGGCTGCACCGGGTCAACATCAGCCTGGACACGCTCGACGAGGAACGTTTCCGGCGCATCACTCGCTGCGGCGAACTGGCGGATGTGCTGGCTGGTATCGAGGCGGCACGGCAGGCCGGGTTGAGTCCGATCAAGATCAACACTGTGGTCATCCGCGGGATGAACTACGACGATGGGTCGACGCAGTCACCCGTGGTCGATCTAGCGGCTAAGACGCTGGAGGCAAGTTGGTGGAACATCCGCTTCATCGAACTGATGCCGGTTGGCAATGGAGAACTGATGAACGCCGCTTGGGAGGAGCAGGTCGTGACAGCGCAGGAGATAAGGAACCGAATCGAAACAGTGCTGGGCGAGCTAGAGCCGGTCAAGATGCGCGTTGGGAGCGGACCGGCCCGCTATTATCGTCTGCCCGGCGCGAAGGGCACCATCGGCTTTATCACACCCATCAGCGAGCATTTCTGCTATAGGTGCAATCGCCTGCGTCTCACCGCCGATGGGCAACTACGGCCTTGTCTGCTATCCGACCAGGAGATTGATCTGCGCACGCCGCTGCGCGAGGGCGCTGACGCAGATGAGATAAAAGCGCTGATAGTGGAAGGCATCAACCGCAAGCCAATGCGCCATCACTTGAAAGAACATTTGCGACCAGAGGGACGTGCGATGTCAGAAATCGGGGGATAGCCTAACCAATCCCTGAGCACAAACTATGGAATACAACTTACGAGCAAGCATTTTACAACAGTAAAACGCTTGTGAGTAAGCTTGGAACGCAAAAGGCATCCTGTGAACAGTACAGGATGCCTTTTGCCATATCAGTCTATTGCCTAGGCTAAATTGCCTATCTTTTATACGCATAAACCCTATTCTAGCATCAGCAAGAGTGCAAAAAAAGATTATATCCATGCTTGATTCAGACATTATACCGAGGTGAACAGTAAGCCTTATCCACAGTGTAAAGTTAGGCATCTTGACCGATGACAAGAACACCTGAAATGGGTATACTTATGTCGCAGGAGAAAAGAAATGGGGTAGTAACATCACCCACTAACAACAAGTAGGAGGGGTAAAATGCAAAGGCAAGAGACAGTAGTTATAAACCAACTGACAGAAGTACCAACTTTTATCACAGCGCCGGTCTTTCGTCCTCTTTACGATCAAGAGAGCGAAGTCATAAAGGTGCTGGAGAGGGCAGCGAAGGATCCCCGCTTCATCGCTGAACTCACCCGCAACGGATCCCAAGCGCTCAGGAGTTACGACCTCACCTCAGAAGAGAAAGCTGCATTAATGAGTGGTGACATCAAGTGGATTGAGAGGCATGTGGGTCGCTTGAGCAAGCGGCAACGCACATGGCTGGACTGCAGGCTGCAACAAGAAATCTGGTAAGCGTCCCACTTAAAGCTCGTCACTACCGGGGTACTGACTTCGTTACCCCGGTTCTCATTGGGTAACTCATTACTTGCAGAAGTTCGTAACCGGTATAACCAAACCAAAGAACAAAAAGGAGAAAAACTGATGAATATGCAAAGTTTATTAGATGTTTTCAGCGTCGGTATCACGTTCATCGTACCTGCTGTTGTGTGGGTCACCCTGGCTGCTGGCTTGTACCAGTTCGTTCGCCAAGCAATCCACAAAGCGCCGCTGGCTCCGCAAAGTTTCGTACGGAAACAACACGCGGGCTAACGTGGCATACGATGTCTTACTACAACGGAGACAACCGTGGCTGAACGAATCACAATAGACGCACATCCGCCGCTGGAGATGGCAGAGCGGATGGAGAATGTTGGTGTCAAAAAAGCCAATATGGACATATGGAGTATGTTCGCCCTCGCCGTCTTGGCCGGGTCATTCATCGGCTTGGGGGCGGAATTCTTCACACTCGTTATCACCAACAGCGGTCTACACTTCGGTATGAACAAACTTGTAGGCGGCCTGGTTTTCTGCCTGGGTCTGATCCTAGTCGTCATAGCGGGCGCTGAGCTGTTCACAGGCAATAACCTGATCGTCATGGCCTGGGTAGCCAAGAAGTTAACACTTGCGCAGGTCATGCGCAACTGGGTCGTCGTTTATCTCGGCAATCTCATTGGGTCATTGGTGACAGTGTTGTTTATGTACTTCACCAGCCAATGGACATTTTCTGACTATCACGTCGGCGCAACAGCTTTGAACATCGCCAACGCCAAGGTCAATCTATCATTCACTGAAGCTTTAGCGCGCGGCATTATGTGCAACGCACTGGTCTGTCTAGCAGTATGGCTGTGCTTGAGCGGTCGCAGTGTTATGGACAAGATAATGGCCATTATCTTCCCCATCACGGCTTTCGTAGCATCCGGCTTCGAACACAGCATCGCCAATATGTACTTTATCCCGATGGGGATCGTACTTAAAGGCGAGCCCCAAGTTGTAGAAGCTGCTGGGAAAGTGGCCAGCGACTTGGTAAACCTCAACATACTTGGGTTCCTTCACAATCTAGTCGCCGTGACCACGGGCAATATATTTGGAGGAGGGTTCCTGGTGGCAGCGGTGTACTGGTTCATTTATCGTCGACCGAAGCTACAAAACAACTGACACGGCTTCATAAAGATACTACCTAGACAGCGCTCTACAGGGTACTGGAAAACCACCGGTAAGGCTATCCCGGCCTCCCTGAAAGAGTTGAACCCTCCACTGGGCACGGGCTAACAATCCAAAAGTATGTATAGCTCGTCCCAAAGACGGCACAGGTTTCTTGCGCCTGTGCCGTCTTTTCTATTCCCCAGAACAACCTCC
>CAZDYW010000013.1:0-17437 GCA_964509655.1 uncultured Anaerolineales bacterium | reverse complement strand
ACGGCACAGGTTTCTTGCGCCTGTGCCGTCTTTTCTATTCCCCAGAACAACCTCCACAGAATCCTCCATTGGACGTTAAGAGCCACTTATGGTAAAATACCCAGCAATCCGCAAGAGTTTACCCCTATCATCTTCCAAAAATCAACCAGATTGGAGCGAGTTGTGTCAACACGTGTTTCCGTTGTCGAGGATATCTTCAATGCCAATGATCAGTTGGCTACTGAAAACCGTAAGCGTCTAGATACCGCTGGCGTCTTCGCCATAAACCTGATGGCCTCCCCTGGTGCGGGCAAAACTAGCCTCATCAAACGCACCATAGAAGCTCTACGCGATGAATTCAGCATCGGCGCAGTGGATGGCGATATCGCCACCACATTGGACGCCGACCGCATCGCGGCGCTGAACGTCCCGGCGGTCCAAATCAACACTGGCGGCACCTGTCATCTTGACGCCGCGATGTTCCAAAGCGCTTTGCCGCAGCTTATGTTGAATGATCTGGATTTACTCATCATTGAGAATGTGGGAAATCTCGTCTGTCCTGCCAGCTTCAAACTCGGTGTCCACCGCAGCGTCCTCATCGCCAGCGTGCCGGAAGGAGATGACAAACCCTACAAGTATCCGGTGATGTACCGTGGAGTGGACGCAGTTATACTGAATAAGGTAGACGTGCTAGATGCCTTCGAATTCGACATTGCCTACTTTCGGCAAGGCGTAGAAGCTCTCAACCCCGGCTTGGCTTTCTTTCCTATTTCCTGTAAGACAGGTGAGGGAATAGACAACTGGTTGACGTGGTTGAAAAACGAAGTAAGTAATCACGTACCTGGTAATTCCAGTGCTAACCGTTGAGCTCTAGGAAAGTATAGATTGCCTGTGATTGCCCCAAAGGACGCCAAAGAGGCAGCACAGGGTCCTAAGGAGAACATCGATGGGTTATGAACCCCTAGACCCGACCAAGCTAGACGCCACTTTAGCAGCAGAAGTCACACCAGAGTGGGAGCAACTGTTCTCTTGCATGCAGTGTGGCACATGCACGTCGACGTGTCCCACCGCCCACGCGATGGATTACACCCCGCGCCAATTGTGGCAAATGCTGCAACTGGGGATGGCGGATGAAGTCTTCAACAGTCAAACCTACTGGCTTTGCACTGTCTGCAAATCGTGTCAAGTACGCTGCCCCAGGGGTATTGAGCTCACCGATATGATGGTGGCCCTCAAGGAGTATGCGACACGCCAAGGGATCAACGTCCCCACAGGCATGCAGATGCTGGGGGAGACCGTAACCACCCAATACAACATCTCCGGCGACAACAATGCCACGCGCCAGATTTGGAGCGAGAATCTCCCTCATATGCCTATGGGGGTCAAGCCTCGAAGGCGAATCTCAGACGTGGTCTATTTCATTGGATGCGTTAGCTCCTTCTATCCTCGCGTCTATGGCATTCCCCAAGATCTGGTCCAGATTATGGAACGGGCAGAAGTGGAGTTCACTACCCTGGGAGAGGATGAATGGTGCTGCGGATATCCGCTTTACGTGGCCGGTATGAAAGACCGGATGGTGGAAATCGCTCGCCACAACGTCCAGCAAGTGCGCCGCATTAGAGCAAAACGGGTGATCTTTACCTGCCCCTCCTGCTACTATGCCTGGAGTCACCTCTATCCAGAGATAGTGGACACCTCCGGCATTCAGTTACAACACGCTGTGGAGTTCCTGGCCGAGCTAATGACAGAGAACGGCTCAACTTCCTTCCCGGCGCTGGGGCCGGTGGAGGAAGTGGTCACCTACCATGATCCATGTGACCTGGGACGCAAAAGCGGCGTGTATGACGCGCCCCGTGAGGTGCTGAACAGCATCCCAGGGCTGAAGCTAAGAGAGATGGACGCTAGCGGCAAGAATTCCCTATGTTGCGGCGGCGGTGGTGATGTGGAAATCTCAGACCCTAACGTCTCCAGCGAAGTAGCAGGACGTAGGATAGCACAAGTGCAAGCGACAGGGGCGCGCTACGTCGCCTCGGCCTGCCAGCAGTGCAAGCGCATGCTTCAGGAAGGCGCACGTCGCGAGAGAATCCGTGTCCGCGCCGTGGACATCAGCGAACTACTATGGCGCTCAATCCAAGAGGCTGATAAATCATAAAGGTATGCTTCAGCGCGCTTTTACGATGATAAATCGCCTACTACGAACAGTTTTCAACTAGATATGAAATGCACCCCGATTATGAGGAAACCCTTCACAATCGAGAGGGGACAAAAATCCTTGGCATGAATACAGCCGTATGCTATACTATAAAACCGGTGGTCGTGAGTTTGACCAACGACATGTTCACATTGACAGGAGGACAGCACATGAAACTTAGCGAAGTATTGGAAGTCATTGAAGGAAAAGTAATTTCTGAGAATGCAGACCTAGACGAAGAAGTACAAATGGGCTGTGGCGCCGATCTGATGAGCGACGTTCTGGCTTTCACCCACGAGGGCACATTGCTAATGTCCGGGCTCACCAACCCTCAAGTTGTGCGCACAGCCGAGATGGCCGGTATCAAAGCCATCGTCTTTGTACGCGGTAAGATCCCCCCCCCAGAAACCATCACCCTGGCCGAAGAAAAAAACATCCCTCTCCTGGCCTCAAAGTATACAATGTTCGAGACATGTGGCAGGATTTTCAACGCTGGGCTGCCCAGTTGCGGCTTGTTTGAACTTACTCTGCACCGATGGCGAGACGCCTTCGATAAAATGTAATAAGCAGTATAAATGATAAGGGCGTGTTTTGGTGACTCACCAGTTCACCAGCATCCCGTTATCAAAGTCCGAGGCATGCTCCAGTGGAACCCAAGAATACAGAAGAGATCACTAAGCTTCAAGAATTAGCCTACGAACTCCAAGTAAAACACGCGATGACCAAAGAAGTAATCACGGTCTCTCCCCAAACCACGATGGGGGAGTTTCGAGAGCTTCTAAGAGACAACCGCATCGCGGGAACACCAGTGATCGAAAACGGGGAAATGATTGGCATCGTCAGCATTGAGGATCTGATTCGTGCTATAGCAACAGGGGAGATGGGGACTACGGTTAATGATAATATGACTAAGGACCCCACAACGATTTACGCTGATGAGCCACTAGTTCATGCTGTGAACAAGTTTAGCACGCTGAATTTTGGGCGCTTCCCCGTGATCGACAGAGAAAAAGAGCTGGTCGGCATTATAACCCAAGGCGACATTGTGCATGCAATGCTGAAGAGGCTAGAGGTAGATTATCGCCAAGAGGAGATCCATCGCTACCGCGCCAGTCACATCTTCGAGGACATAATCGCCGATAAAATTGCACTGGTCTTTGGCTATCGGGTTCCATCAAGAGACATCAACCGCGCTGGCGAAGCCTCCAGCGGACTCAAGAAAACTTTGACCCGTCTGGGCATTCATCCCGGGATCATTCGCCGCGTTGCTGTCGCCACATACGAAGCCGAGATGAACGTCGTGCTATGGGGCGAGGGAGGCGAGATAGTCGCTGAGGTAAGACCAGATCAAATTAAAATCGAAGCGATAGACAAAGGCCCCGGCATTGAGGACACCGAGCAAGCGATGCAGCCCGGTTTTTCCACAGCTCCCGAATGGGTGCGCGAAATGGGATTTGGAGCCGGCATGGGTCTGCCGAACATCAATGCCTGTGCCGATGAAATGGACTTGAAATCCACAGTGGGAGTAGGAACCCGCCTGGAGATCATTATATACACCCAGTAGATTGGTAGGTTGGGAATTTGGTATATTGGTAGGCTGCCAAGACCAATTTACCAACTTACCAATGTACCAACCTACCATCATAGCAAGGAGACAGAACATGAGTCTAAAAATTCTGGACAAGGGGGCAGTCGCCCCACTGGTCAAGGCGCTAATGAAGGACTATCGCGTCGTCGGGCCCCAAGCAAAGGGACCCAAGTTCGCATTCGAGACCGTCACCGATCCTTCCCAACTGCGACTTGATTATGACACGACGATCCTGCCACCCAAAAAAGTATTGCAGCCACCTAACGAGCGGCTAGCGACTTTCTCCATGGGAGAATCTCCTAACGTAGAGGAAGTCATAGAAGCCAAACCGACAGTACTTTTTGGAGTACATACGTGCGACCTGCACGCCATTAAACTCCTGGATGAGGTATTTTCACAGGATTATCCCGACACCCACTATCTAAAGCGACGGGAACAAACGGTAATTGTCAGCTTGGAGTGTTTGGAGCCCTGTGACGAATATTCCTTCTGCAAGGACATGGGAACGCTGACCGCTGAAGAGGGATATGATCTACATCTGACCGATCTAGGGCCAGCTTACGCAGTGGACGTAGCGACAGAGGCCGGCCAAGAGCTACTCGCTAGCTACGCCAACGATCGCGAGGCCGAAGACGCTGATATACAACGTATGAATGAAGTGCTCAGCGCCAAGTGGCCCCGCTTCAGTTACAGGTTAGAGTTTGAGTCCGCAGAGCTTCCCTCGCTTATGGCTATGGCATATGAACATCCCCTCTGGGATGATTTAGGAAGCCGATGCCTGGCGTGCGGATCCTGCACCAATGTTTGCCCCACATGCTACTGCTTCAACGTAGTCGACGAAGTGAACATGAGCTTGACCGAAGGAGACCGGCTGCGCCATTGGGATTCTTGCCAGTTGGACGAGTTCGCTAGCGTGGCCGGCGGTGAGAACTTCCGCGAGGAGCGAGCTGCCCGTCAGCGCCATCGATTTATGCGCAAGGGCAAGTACATCTACGAAAAGGTCGGCGAGCTAGGCTGCGTTGGGTGTGGTCGCTGCATCCGCACTTGTGTAGCGAACATCAGCATCGTCGAGGGCTTCAATACTATTCACAAGCAGCGGTAGGAGGAAAAAGATGACGACATCTATTTATAAACCGCAAATGGCTCGCTTGCTTGACGTGGAAAAGATGACGACGTTGGAGAAGCTGTTCACCATTGAAGCTCCCAACGGTGGCCTAGGTCATGACCCAGGCCAGTTTGTGATGGTTTCCGTATTAGGCGTAGGCGAGGCACCTATTTCCATCACTTCATCACCCAGCCGATCCAACGGTACCTTTGAGCTCTGCATCCGGCGCGTGGGCGATGTGACAAACGCGATTCACGGGATGAAAGCCGGAAGTGAAGTCGGTATCCGCGGGCCCTTCGGCCACGGCTTCCCCATCGAAAAGATGCGGGGCAAAGATGTGCTATTCGCCCCTGGAGGTCTGGGATTAGCCCCGCTTCGCTCACTGATAAATCAAGTGATCGACGAGCGTGGGTCCTTTGGGCGTGTGATGATTCTCTATGGTGCTAAACGCCCCGAAGAACTCCTTTTCCAGGACGAACTGGAGGAATGGAGCGAACGGGATGACGTAGAATGCCTCGTAACCGTGGATCGAGGGAACGAAACGTGGGACGGTCACGTGGGCGTAATCACCACACTCTTCCCTCACGTCAGCGTCAATCCGCGCAACACCGTCGCTATCACATGTGGCCCACCCATTATGTACCGCTTCGTGCTGATGGAATTGCTGGGCAAGGGCATCCCAGAGACGCAAATCTATCTCTCTTTGGAACGACGGATGAAGTGTGGCGTAGGGAAATGTGGTCACTGCCAGATCAACAATCTGTATTGCTGTCAGGAAGGCCCAGTCTTCAATTACGCTCAGGTCAAGGGCATCGAGGAGGCACTCTAAAATGACAAACGATAAATCTCAATCAGCAAATGGCAAGCCCAAAGTTGCCTTCTTCGATTTTGCATCTTGTGAAGGTTGCCAGTTGACGGTCGTCGATTCACTTCAGACACACCTTGAGCTGCTCGACGCGGTCGAAATTGTGCAGTTCCGAGAGGCGATGACCGAGAAAGGGCAAGACTACCAGATCGCTTTCGTCGAAGGCTCATGCACCCGCGAGTCTGATGAAGAACGGCTATTCAAGATTCGTGAACAGGCCGATATCGTCGTCGCACTAGGCGCTTGTGCGCACCTCGGCGGCGTCAACTCGCTCAAAAACATCCAACCATCATTAGATGAGGTGCGCGAATATGTCTATGGCGACAAGGCCGATTGGTACGAGACCTACCCTGCCCGCCCCATCGACGCAGTGATCGAAGTTGATGCCTTCATTCCCGGGTGTCCCATCGACCGGGAGGAATTCATCAAGGTGGTCAAGAACGTCCTGCTGGGCAAGAAACCGGGTATTCCCGACTATCCCGTATGCGTTGAATGCAAGCTAAAGGAAAACGTCTGTGTGTTGCTAGAAGGCAAGCCTTGCCTGGGCCCAGTCACTAGGGCCGGCTGTGACGCCATCTGCCCCACCTATGGTGATGGCTGCGAGGGCTGCCGTGGGCTGATTCCAAATCCCAACGAGAACGCGATGAAAGACGTGCTGGACGAAGCAGGGCTAACAGTAGAGGAAATTATGTCCCGCTTCACGATGTTCAACGCTTACCAGATGCAAAACAAAATGGCTGAACAGGAGGCGCAATGAGCACTTTGAATGTTAACGTACATCACATTACACGTGTTGAGGGTCATGGCAATATCGTCGTCGATGCCCAAAGCGGTGAGATCAAAGAATGTCGCTTTGAGGTCGTCGAGGCGCCCCGCTTCTTCGAGGCGTTTGTGCGCGGACGACCTTACTACGAGCTTAGTCACATCACCTCCCGTATCTGCGGCATCTGCTCCGTGGGTCATGCGACCAGCAGCCTCATCGCCACCGAGAAAGCGATGGGGGTGGAGATGACGGAGCAAGGTGAACTGCTGCGCAAGCTCAACTTCCACGGCGAGATCATCGACAGCCACGTCCTCCACACCTATTATCTAGTGGCGCCGGACTTCTTTGGCGTCGGATCGGTCATTCCACTGGTTGACACCAACCGCGAGGTGGTAGAGCGAGCACTGAAGATAAAGAAGCTCTCCGGTGACCTCTGTGCTATGATAGGCGGTCGCCACACGCACCCGTGTGCACTCACCGTCGGCGGTTTCACTCATACACCCAGCGAGGCCGAGTTAAAAGCGATGCGTGAACGCCTAGTTGACGCCCGCGCCGATATGGACGCCTCAGTCGAACTGTTCGCCACACTCGATTGGCCCGACTTCGAGAGAGAGACAGAATATGTCTCCCTCACAAAGGACGATGAGTACGCCTTTGTCGGTGGAACGATCAAGACAAGTGATGGATTTGAATATCCGGTCGAGGAATACAAAAAAGTCACTAACGAGGAGATGGTGCCGTTCTCCACAGCCAAGTGGACCCGTCACAACCGCAAGTCCTACATGGTCGGCGCCCAGGCACGCTTCAACAACAACTTCGATCAGCTTC
Organism: uncultured Anaerolineales bacterium; assembly: GCA_964509655.1. Taxonomy (GTDB): domain Bacteria; phylum Chloroflexota; class Anaerolineae; order B4-G1; family B4-G1; genus CAZANJ01. The sequence goes on along the minus strand of CAZDYW010000013.1, from coordinate 10,118 downwards.
ACCCCAAGGCCAAGGATGCCGCGGCCAAGTTAGGCATGGAGCCCATCGTAACCAATCCGTACCTCAACAGCGCGGCCCAAGTTGTAGAGATGGTACATTGTGTAGAGGATAGCATCGATATCATCGACGAGTTGCTCGAGCGCGGCATACAGCCCGAAGACCCACCGGTTGTGGATGTGAAATCTGGAGAGGGTGTCGGATCCTGCGACGTGCCACGTGGCATCCTGTTCCATCATTATGCTTACGACGAGGATGGCCTTTGCACCGACGCGAACTGCATCATCCCCACCAACCAAAATATGGCCAACCTCAACCATGATATGCAAGAACTGGTGCCCCAGATCATCGACAAACCACAGGAAGAGGTACGCCTAATGCTAGAGATGCTTGTGCGGGCATATGACCCCTGCATCTCATGTTCGGCGCACATCTTGAACGTAGAATTCGTGTGAGCAACGCGCCTTCACAACCCACTACGCTTATATTGGGGCTTGGCAACCCCTTGAGAGGTGATGATGGTATCGGGCCTCGGATTATAGAGAATTTGACCCATCATGGCCTTCCTAAGGGAGTGGCAGCGATAGATGGAGGGACGGGAGGCTTGGATCTGTTGCCCATCCTGGAACGGTGGGAGCGAGTGGTGATCGTGGATGCTGCCGACATGGGACAAAGACCGGGGCAGTTCACCCGCTTTACGCCCGACGAGGTATACTTGGCAATGTCCGATCATCGCTTCTCCCTCCATCACGCCGGCCTGAGCGAAGTGCTAACACTGGCCCACGCCCTGGAGCGTACCTTACCAGAGATGGTAATCTTCGGCGTCCAACCGGCTGATGTTGGCTGGGGGGAAGGGCTGAGCCCAAACGTGGAAGCTATATTACCAGAACTGATCGACGCAATCTTAAATGAACTTTCAGATGGTTGAAACCGCGCGGACACACAACTTGGAGTCTTTCCGGGGAAACCTGAATGGGAAACGGGGCTCACGCCCTAAGACAAAATCACACATATAGAGAGTAAAGCAGGAGAAAACTATGCCCAAGATTCTGGCGATTGAGGATGATCCCGATATGCTCGCAGCGCTTCGCATGCCATTGGAAGCAAATGGCTATGAAGTGTTCACTGCCACCACCGGCAAGGAAGGGTTGGAAAAAGTCAAGGAGATCGAACCAGACTTGATTATCCTTGATGTAATGATGGAAACGACCACAGCCGGCTTCCAAGTTTCACTCGAACTCCGCAGCCCAGATGATGACTCGGAGTACGCTGATTACCGAGACACTCCCATCCTGATGCTGACGGCCATTCATACCACAACATCGCTGCGCTTTGGTCCCGACGAGGCATACCTGCCAGTGGATGACTTTGTGGACAAGCCGATAGATCCAGATGAGCTGCTAGAGAAAGTAGACGCACTGATCGGCGAATAGCACTGAAGAGCTGATCGAAAAAGATGGGACAAAGACCTCCAAAGCTTCCCCAAACAACGGCTGTACTTGATTTCGAGGAGTTTCTGTCCTTCAAACCACACTCATAGTAAGACAAAAACCTGGAGGTCTGGGAAAAGAGTGGAACTAGAAAAAGTGCTGGCCCGCTTGGCGGAAGGGGCCAGAAAGGTATCACAGGCGGACGCTGCGGCGCTCCGCCTGTTAAATAATCAAAGCACACTCCTCAGCGAGGCGGCAAGTTCCGGATTATCGGCCGAGATAGAAGAAGAATCGCCTATTCCTCTGAAATGCGCCCCACTGGACAAAGATGCGCTCGTCAATCGCCAACCGACCATCATCGACGTCAAAAAGGACCCCCGAGCCAAAGGATTGCCAGGCGAATACCGCTCTGCCTTATGCCTTCCATTGATACACGAAGACGAACCTATCGGCACACTCCAGGTCTACTCTAACGCCACCGAGCACTTCGATGAAAGCGATATCAATCTGCTATTGCCAATAGTGGATTTAGGAACAGCCGCTATCACGGCCATCCGAGCGCTGAAATCGCTGGAAAATGTAGATAGTAGCCGAGCACGTTTCATCCGTGTCGCCACTCACGAACTGCGATCCCCCGTAGCCGTCGCCCAATCACTGGTCCGCGGTGTGCTCAAAGGGTACACCGGGGAACTCAACGATAAACAAGAAGATACACTTGGGCGCATCAGCCGTCGCCTCGACTTTCTAGAGAGCTTGATCAACGATTTGCTGGACCTGGCCGCTGGCAAAGCCCCAGAACTGACTGAAGAGGAACAACAGGTGGCAATAAATGCATCGGTGGGCCGAGCAGTTCTTTTGCTCCAGCCCCGCGCCGAGGAAAAGGGCGTTGAACTCGTCCATCGCACTTGCTGTGAAGAGTTGGTGGTCTGGGGAACCGAGGAGGGGCTGGATCGCATCTTCGTCAACTTGATCGGAAACGCAGTCAAATATACCCCCTCTGGCGGCAACGTGACTGTCTCATTAGGGCGAGTGGAAGATGAAATCCAAGTCAAGGTAGCAGACACCGGAATCGGCATTCCAGAGGAAGCTCGGCCGCAGTTATTCGAGGAATTCTATCGAGCCCCTAACGCCAAAGCAATGGACGCCATAGGCACGGGGCTGGGGCTGGCTATCGTCAAGGATCTGGTGGATCGTTACGGCGGGCACATCGAATTAGAAAGCAGCTTGGGAGAGGGAAGCACATTTACAGTGACCTTTCCCGTGGTAGCGAATTGGTAGGTTGGCATACTGGTATATTAGTAGGTTAGCAAACTAGTTCCTCCAACGCACCACTTTCCCAATCTACCAATTCACCAATATACCGACTTGGAGGGATCAACTTGAACCAGCTAAGCGAAGAGATACGCAATAAAGCCCGCGAGCTTCTGGGAAGTAATCAAGTGGACTGCGTCATCGGCTACGAGGCCAGTCCTCGAGGCGGCGCCCGGCCCACTTTCGTCTATGATCCCGCCGAGGCAGATCGCTTGATCTGGAGCCCGGACTGCGTCCACAACCTGGTCACCTACTTGCACGATAAAAAGAAGCCACGCAAACGCGGGGAGGAGCCTCCTCGCGTCGCCATAGTCGTCAAGCCTTGCGACAGCCGGGCCATCAACGTTCTGCTGGCCGAACAGCAGATAGAGCGGGAACGCATCTTCATCATCGGCATCGCCTGCGAAGGCGTGCACGACGAGACAGGCGAACTAGCCGCTCGCTGCGTTCGCTGCGACGAGCGCGTGCCCGTAGTCTATGATGTGCTGTTAGGCGAGCCCCCGGAACCCCCCGTCACCAAGGACGACTACGCTGACCTAGCGCAGATCGAAGATATGCAACCTCACGAGCGCTTGACCTTTTGGCTGCACGAGTTCGACCGCTGCATCCGCTGCTACGCTTGCCGCCAGGTCTGCCCCGGCTGCTACTGTACCACATGTATGTTTGAGCGGGATGATGGGCTATGGGTAGATATCGGAATCGAGCTGCCACAGAAACACATGTTCCACCTGGGACGGGCGCTCCATCTGGCCGGGCGCTGTGTGGAATGTGACGAATGCGAACGGGTCTGCCCGATGGATCTGCCCCTGAGCCTCCTTAATCGTTGCCTGGTTCAAGAGGTGGACGATCTATTCGACCACCGCGCAGGGCGAGAGGAAGTTCTTACCCCGCTTCTCTTCGAACTTGGCGAGGAGGGTTCACCGCTATGAAATTTGCAACCCTGGATAAACTTAGAAACTGGCTTGATCAATTGGCACAGGACAGCGATCTGATTGCGCCCCGCGAGGTGGAAGGACATGTCTTCTATCGCCCTGTAGCTTCCAGCAGCGAGATACTGTTCGATTACGAGCGCCCGGAGCTTTCCGCCAAGGAATACCTCTTGCCAGCCACAGAAATTATCCTGAAGATCGAACAGCAAGGGAAAGAAGTAGTGCTAGAGGAGCCTATCGATGACGCCCGGCAAGTGCTATTTGGCATAAGGCCCTGCGATGCACAGGGGTTTGCGGCCATCGATGCCCTCTTCCTAGAGGAGGAGCCGGTCGATGAAATCTACCGGCATCATCGCGAGCGAACGGTGCTGGTAGGGTTGGCATGTCCACAAATGTGGGAAGGCTGCTTTTGTACATCAGTCGGGGGCGCACCTGATGATGCCACTCACCTGGACATACTGCTGCGAGAGGTTGACGGCGGTTACGCAGTGGAGACAATAACCGAGAAAGGAGCCGCTCTTCTGGAAGAACTAGAACTGGAGGAGCAAGCTGGTGATGCGCCAGCATCAGAGACCGAAGCAGATGCCGTACCGGTGACTTCACCTGAGGAATGGCGCTCACTCTTCGAGGACAAAATGTGGATGCGCCACGGGGAACGTTGCTTGAGCTGTCGCATCTGCACCTACGTCTGCCCCACATGCCGCTGCTTCGACGTGACCGACCGGATCGTAGAGGTGCACCCAGGAATCACGCGCATCGAGCGCATCCGGGTCTGGGATGCTTGCACCAGCACCAACTACCGGCGCGTCGCCGGTGGGCACAATCCCCGCCCCACCAAATCGGAACGGCTGCGCAACCGCTTTTACTGCAAGTTCTGCTACTATCCGGAGGACTTCGGCCCCCTGGGCTGTGTGGGATGCGGACGTTGTATCGTTTCCTGCCCGGTGGACATCGACATCACTGAGGTGATGCGGGACGTGGCGGAGCGGTGACGATGAAAGTTCGTCTTCATCCCCATGCCCGGCAGCGTATGAAAGAGCGGGGCGCTACTGAGAGCGAAGTGCGGGGTACAGTTGAGCAGGGAGAGCAGTTCCCGGCGAAGTTTGGACGTATTGGATTTCGACGTAACTTTCCATTCGAAGATGTATGGCGAGGTAAGCACTACAGGACCAAGCAGGTAGAGGCATATGCTGTAGAGGAGGATTCCAGTTGGTTAGTCATCACCGTTATAACGCGCTACTTTTGAGCATGGGGAGGAGGAGAACTTGTCATGAAATTCACATATGATCCCCGTTGCAATATAGCCTACATCAGATTTCAAGAGAAGCAGACTGAGGTTGAGGCCATTAGAGTGAGCGATGAGTTGATTGTGGACATGGCTCCTGATGGAACCGTCTACGGTATTGAGTTATTGAACGCAAACGTGCAATTAGCGTATGAAGGCAAGGGCAAGCTCTTGTTTATCAACGAGGCTACCAATGAGCGTGCCGAGTTTCCAGTGACTGTCGGCTAAAGAAGGATTGGAGAGGTGCATATTATGACTAAGCCCAAGCACGCTTGGATGGTTCGTGCCGGCAATGACAACGAACTCGCCGACATTGTACAGGAAGAAAACTTGGTCGCCATCGGCTGGACGCAACTGGGAGACGTTTCCGACCTCAAAACGCGGGAGGACATCAAGCAGCATTATCAAGACATCTACCCAGAGGACTCATCGAGGCGTGTAGGTGCAAACGTAGGGCAAGTTTACCGCTTCGCGCAAGGGATCCAAGAAGGCGACTATGTTCTGACTTACATCAAGAGCAGTCGTGAGATCCTGATCGGGCTGGTGAAAAGTTCGTATGAGTATCTCGATGACGCATATCTTGATCACTACCCTCACGTGCGCCGAGTTCAGTGGTTCAAGAAGGTGTCCCGCGATGACTTTGGCCCTCAAGCTCGCAAGAATCTGGGAAGACCACCGACCGTTTTCAACCTGGATGACTATCTGGATCAAATCCACAGCCTCGCCACCGGTGAGGAACCGGTTATTTCAGAGGAGAACGATGAAGACTCATCGTTCGTTGACGAAGTGAAGGCGCAAGCTGATGAGCTCATTGCTGACTTGATCAGCCATCTTGATCCATACGACTTTCAAGACCTCGTGGCAGCTCTGCTGCGGGCGATGGGCTTCCGAGCAGTCAGTAGCGATCCTGGCCCCGACCGTGGTGTGGATATCGTGGCCCATCCCGATCCACTGGGCTTCGAGCGCCCACGTATCAAAGCTCAAGTTAAACATCGGAGAGATTCGGCGGGCGGCCCGGAGATGCGCTCATTCATCGGCACCCTGCGCAGCGGCGAGAATGGGCTGTACGTCTCTACCGGCGGTTTCACGCGCGGCGCTGAGGATGCAGCACGAAGCACCGGTAAACCGGTCACGCTGCTCGATCGGGATGACTTCATTCAGCTCTTGCTGGAGCATTACGAAGACCTGGAACCGGAGTACAAGGCCCAGGTTCCGCTGCGCAAGGTCTGGGTGCCGGCAGGGTAAGGTAATTGGAGGCTCGCTTCGATTGAACGGCAAGATAGTTGTTGAAAGATTTGCTGGCAGACGCTAGCTTTCAGTTGAAACATAGAGGTAAAGATGACAGCAAGCATCAACCCAATGCGCCCATACTTGGGCAAGCTGGTCGGGATTGAGGACTTGGCCACCGGCATAAAGCTATTCAAAGTCGAGATGACAGAGCCGCAGGGACAGGCGACTGTTGACGAATACAAGCCAGGACAATTCGCCTTTCTCTCCGTCTTCGGCGCCGGCGAGGCCCCATTTGGCATCGCATCCGTTCGCGGCCCACATCTGGAATTCGCCGTCAACGCCCTGGGCCACGTCACCGATATGCTCCACACCTTGGAAGTCGGGGATCCGGTGGGCGTGCGAGGGCCTCTGGGCAATTGTTTCCCGATGGACGATATCACAGGCCATGATGTTGCCATCCTGGGCGGCGGCATCGGTGGCGCCCCACTGCGCCCCGTCATTCAGACCATCCTGGATAATCGCGAGGCCTACGGCCATCTGACCATCCTGTGGGCCGCCCGCAGCCCAGACCTACTCGTCTTCACCGATGAATTCGACGAGTGGCGCGCCACGCCCGATACCGAGTTCCACGTGACAGTGGATCAAGGGGACGAGAACTGGACCGGCAACGTCGGCTTGATCACCAAACTGCTAGAGGAGGTATCACCCTCGGCCCAAGATACGGTCACCATCACCTGTGGCCCGCCGATTATGATCCACTTCGTCTTCCTGACACTGCAAAAGCTCGGCTTCACGCCCCGGCAGATGCTGACTACGTTGGAGGCGCGAATGCACTGCGGCATCGGTAAATGCGGACGCTGCAACCTAGGAGAGAAGTTCATCTGCGTGGACGGCCCCGTCTTTAGGCAAGATGAGATCGCGGAGTTCCTGGAGGGATTCCTTTAGGACAGCTAAGTTACGATGAAGATGATAGAAGAGTAGAAAGGAATAGATGTCACTCGCAAAACTAGACCAAACTGACAAGCGCGTATTGATGTTCGGAGGCAAAGGAGGAGTAGGCAAGACCACCTCCTCGGCGGCGACTGCGCTCCATTACGCACTGCTCGGGCGTCGCACTTTGATCATCACCAGCGATTTCACACCCTCGCTCTCTGACATATTCGAGGCGGAGATCGGCCCCAACGAAAAGCCAGTGCCCGGCGTGGACAACCTCTTCGCGCTGGAGATCGATCCCCAAGAAGTGATGCGCCGCTGGAAGGAGAAGTTTGGGCCGGAGGTCTACGAAGCGGCCTCGGCGCTGGTGGATCTGCCCTACGATGAGGTCATCGACTACGTGGCAATGGCGCCCGGCATCCAGGAAGAATTTATGCTGGACTACATCCTGGAGCAAGTTCGAGAGGAAAAGTATGATCTGATCGTCTGGGACACAGCGCCGGCCGGCGACACACTGCGATTGCTTGGCCTCCCGCAGCGTTTCATCAAACACCTGCGCGTAGCGCCCAAGGTCTACCTGGAAGTGAAGGACACGTTTAGCCTCTCCAAGACACCCTTTACCGAGATCATCGAAAGCTGGAAGGAACTAGCGCAAGAAGTCACCCAGTTCTTCAGCGATTCAGCAAACGTGGAGTTCATCCTGGTCACCATCCCGGAGGCGCTGGGGGTCTACCAAAGCAAGAGAGTGATCAAAAACCTGGCACAGCATAACATAGACGTTCAATATATGATCATCAACGACGTAATCGTAGAACCAGATGGCGATTTTATGCAACGGCGCCTAGAAATGCAACAACCGTATATCGAAATGCTGGAAGAGGAGTATGGGGGAAGTTCGCATTACAAAATGACGCTGGTCCAATTGCCTTTGTTGCCCTACGAAGTTAAGGGCATCGAACGGTTGAAGGAAGTGGAGGAGTTACTCTTCGGAGGAGGGTCCTGATGAGAATAGGTGTCTACATCTGTCATTGTGGGAGCAACATCGCCGGGACAGTGGATGTGGCGGAAGTGGCCCGATGGGCGAGCGACCTGCCGAGCGTGACTATAGCCCGCGATTATGAGTTTATGTGCTCCAGCCTGGGCCAGGAGATGATAAAAGAGGACATCCAGGAGCTTGGTCTGGAGCGAGTGGTCGTGGCATCCTGTACGCCCCGCATGCACGAACCGACCTTCCAGCGAGCGGTGGCCGAAGCCGGGATCAACCCATACTACTTCGAGATGGCCAACATCCGCGAGCAATGCTCCTGGGTCCACAAGGATAAGGACGAAGCGACGAAGAAGGCCAAAGCGCTGGTCGAGGCCGCCGTCCTGCGAGTTTACCATCACCAACCACTGAGCTCCAATCGCGTCTCCATCAACCCGGCCACGCTCGTCGTAGGTGGCGGGATCACGGGCCTCCAGGCCGCGCTGGAACTGGCGAATGCCAATTACCCCGTCTACTTGGTGGAACGGGAGCCCTCAATCGGCGGCCACATGGCCCAACTGGATGAGACCTTTCCCACGCTCGACTGTAGCGCCTGAATTCTCGGCCCCAAAATGATGGATGTCGGTCGACATCCCAACATTACGCTCTTGACGTACAGCGAGGTCGAGGAAGTTTCGGGTTACGTGGGCAATTTCACCGTTCGTATCCGCGAGAAGGCGCGCTCGGTGGACGCGGACAAGTGCACCGGCTGCGGCACGTGTGAGGAAAAATGCCCCACGAAGGTCACTGATGACGGCTTCAACGTGGGGATGGGAAAGCGCAAGGCGATCTACCGGCCATTCGCCCAGGCCGTGCCCGCGACCCCCGTGATCGACCGCGAACACTGTCTGTATTTCACCCGTGAGCGCTGCGGGTTATGTGAGCGGATCTGTCCCACCGATGCCATCGACTATACCCAGGAGGATACCATTCGGGAGGTCGAGGTGGGCAACATTATCCTCGCCACCGGTTACGAGGCCTTCGATGCAAGTCGAGTCGACGAGTACGGATATGGACGTTACCCCAACGTCTTCAACAGTATGGAAATCGAACGGATGCTGAGCGGGGGCGGCCCGACAGGGGGGCGCATCGTGCTGCGCGATGGTGAAACGACGCCGGAGAGCATCGCCATCGTCCACTGTGTAGGCAGCCGTGATGAGAACTACAACGCCTACTGTTCCAAGGTCTGCTGTATGTACTCGCTGAAGCTGGCCCATCTTGTCCACGGGAAGACAGACGCGCGCATTTACGAATTCTACATCGACATGCGCACCGGAGGCAAGACCTACGAGGAGTTCTACAAGCGCTTGCAGAAGGAAGGTACCACGTTCATCAACGGACGTCCCTCGGAGATTCTGCCACATGATGGCAAACTGGCCGTCTATGCCGAGGATCGCATTCTGGGACGGCAGATGCGTGTCCCCGTCGATATGGTCATCCTCAGCGTAGGGCTCGAACCGCGCCACGATGCACGAGAAGTAGCCAACATGTTCGGCATCAGCACCGACGCCGATGGCTGGTTCAAGGAGCGGCACCCCAAGCTGGACCCGATAGGTACGACGACTGAAGGAGTCTGCATCGCTGGCTGCGCCCAAGGGCCGCGTGACATCCCCGAATCGGTGGCCCAAGGATCTGCCGCAGCGGCACGGGTGCTCTCACTCATCCGTCAGGAGGAAGTGGAGGTCGAGGCAGCCACCGCCATAGTGAACGAGATGATGTGCGTGGGCTGCGGTCAGTGCATCGAGACCTGCCCCTACACGGCGATTGAATTCCTGGAGGATCGTGGAGTAGCCCACGTGATCGAGGCGCTGTGCAAGGGATGCGGCACCTGCACCGGTACATGTCCCTCCAAGGCCATCACCTTGCGCCACTTCACCGATCGCCAGCTAATCTCCGAGATGCTGGGGGCGATGAACGCAATGGTCGAGCAGGAGTATGCAAGTTTGCAAGTGAGCAAGTAGGCAAGGAACTGCATACTT
>CAZDYW010000012.1:0-20734 GCA_964509655.1 uncultured Anaerolineales bacterium | reverse complement strand
GAATTTTCAAGCAAGCTCTTACTCTGTGCGTTTCCGGTAGGCTGCGATGTAGCGCTGTGAGCGCTTGTCACGGCCTAGGATGACATCGGCAGCCAGAATGAAAGGCCGCTCCTTCCCGACATTCACGATGGGGCAATTGACACCGTTCTGGATCGCCATCATCAAAAAAGCGGCATTCATCCGCTCGCGCTCCGGCAGGCCGAAGGAAACGTTGCTGGGCCCCAGTGTCATATTGAGGCCTAATTCATCGCGCACTAACTTGATCGCCTCCAGCGTGACGCGCCCGGCCTCTGGATCGGTGCTCACCGAGAGCGCCATCACGTCGATGATCACGTCCTCGCGGGGGATGCCCGCCGCCTCAGCCCGCTCGATAATGGTGCGAGCTACCTCTAACCGCCCCTCCGCTGTCTCCGGTATGCCGTCGTCGTCCAGCGTCATCCCGATTGTAGCCGCGCCATACTCGGACGCCAGGGGCAGGACGGCCTCCAGATACCGTTCCTCCCCGTTGACCGAGTTGATGAGCGGTTTACCCTCTCGTGCCAGCTCCCTGTAGGCAGATAACGCTGCTTCTAGCGCCTCGAAGTTAGCGGTGTCGATGCATATAGGTACGTCCACCGTCTCTAGTACGACGTGCATCGCCTCTGGCAACATTGCCACCTCGTCCACGCCCGGCGCACCGATATTAACCCCTAACAAATCGGCACCAGCGGCTACTTGCGCTTCCGCCTCAGAGCGCACCAGGTTCCAACTCCCCACGCGGAGATCTTCAGCCATATCCTTCCGGGCCGCGGCGCTGATTTTATGTCCGATGAGCACGGTCGGCCTCTCGGGACTTATGACCACGCGGGTGCCGATACTCTTGAGAATGGTTTCCATCGATCTTCTCCTCTCTTGCTCCGGTTAAGTAGCAGATACGGCTTTGACGAAGTTATTATAATTCAAGTGACCACGAGAACAAGCCAGAGTATCGCCGTTGTCTTTGCCAACCAAGAAGGGGGCTCCGAGCATGCGCGTCAACTTAAGCGTTGATGTGTCGAAATTTTTGATCCGGTGGGGCTTCGGCGTGAACTCAGCCGAACGGTTTGTAACCCCAATACTTGAAAAAAAGAAAGATGATGACGCGACCCAATGATGCTCCACTTGCCAAGTTCGTTTTAGTGAAGATAATTATTGTTGGGGCTGTGACGTTAGTTAGAAGAGGAGAATCAACAGTGGGTAATGGGATAATGAACGCGAAATACGCCGTCGAGGCCAAGAATCTGCACAAGCGCTACGATGACATCCACGCCGTGCGCGGCGTCGATTTCGAGATTCACCAGGGCGAGATATTCAGCCTGCTCGGCCCGAATGGGGCCGGTAAGACCACGACCATCTCAATGCTCTCCTGTCTGCTGGAGCCGACGGGGGGTGACGCAGAGGTCTTTGGACATTCGATCATCGAGGCGCCGATGGCAGTCAAACAGACGCTGGGCGTGGTGCCGCAGGAGATCGCCATCTACGAGGATATGTCTGCCCGTGAGAATCTGATGTTCTGGGGCAAGATGTACGGCTTGCGCGGCGACCCACTCCGGCGCCGCGTTGGGGATGTGCTGGAGTTGACGGGCCTGGTGGATCGTCAATCGGGACACACGTCAAAGTTCTCCGGCGGGATGAAGCGCCGCCTCAACATTGGGATCGCGCTGCTGCACGAGCCACAACTCGTGATCATGGATGAACCGACCGTGGGCATCGATCCGCAGAGCCGCCGCCGTATCCTGGACAGCGTGATCGAACTCAAGGAGCAGAAGGGCCGCACCGTGCTCTACACGACCCACTACATGGAGGAAGCCCAGGAACTTTCCGATCACATCGCCATTATGGACCACGGCGAGATCATCGCCTACGGCACGCACGAGGAGCTGATCGCCATCGTGGGGGAGATGGATCGCATCACGCTGACGCTAAACGCACCCTCCGATCCCGTGATGGCGACGTGGCGGGCTACGCCCGGTGTCTCGTCCATCTCCGCCGAGGATAGCCTCATCCATCTCTTTGTGGAGGATAGCAACTTGATCCTGCCCCAGCTCTTCGAGGCGGCTAACGCCGCCGACGTGCGCATCACCTCGGTGGATATACAGGAGCCGAACCTGGAGGCGGTCTTCCTCCACCTGACCGGACGCGCACTGCGGGATTAATCCATAACCAGGAGACATGTATGCACATCATCGTTTTGAACGGCAGTCCCAAGGGTGACCTCAGCGTCACAATGCAGTACGTCCACTATTTGCAACAAGCGTTTCCCCAAGTCACGTGGGAGATCGAGAACGTGGCACAGCGCATCAAGAAGCTGACGCATGATGCCCAAGCGTTCCATGCGGTCGTGGAGAAGGTTCGCGCGGCCGATGGCGTGGTGTGGGGCTTTCCGCTCTACTATTGCTTGGTCGCCTACGGCTACAAGCGATTTATCGAGTTGGTCTGGGAGCGGGAGGCCGTCGAGGCGTTCGCCGGGAAGTACACAGCGGCGTTATCCACCTCCATTCACTTCTACGATCACACTGCGCACAACTACATCCACGCGATCTGCGATGACCTGGACATGCGCTATGTGGATTTCCTCTCGGCGGATATGCAGGATCTGCTGAAGGAGGAAGGGCGGGCCACTTTGTGCGTGTTTGGTGCCCATTTCCTCGATGCTATCAAAGCCCAGCAACTGACGACGCGCGTCTATCCGCCGGTGACGACGCGGGAGTTCGACTATACGCCGGGGCCGGTCGGCGCGACCGTCGATCTCGGCGAGCGGCGGCTCTCCATCATCACCGATGCGGAACCGCACCAGGCCAATCTCATCCACATGGTGGAGCGATTCGCCGCAGCCTTCACGGGCGATGTCGAGATCACCAATCTGCGCGATCTGGACATCAAGGGCGGATGTCTGGGCTGTATGCACTGCGGTTACGATAACGAGTGCGTCTACGAGGACAAGGATGACTTCATTACCTTCTACGAGCGGAGCGTCAAGGGCGCCGATTTACTGGTCTTCGCGGGCGCCGTCCGAGATCGCTACCTCTCCTCGCGGTGGAAGATGTTCCTTGACCGCTCGTTCTACAACGGTCATGCGCCGACGATGCGCGGCAAGCAAGTAGGCTTTCTCATCTCCGGGCCGTTGGGACAGATTCCCAACCTGCGCGAGGCACTGATCGGCATGTTGGAGGTGCAGCCGGCGAACGTCTCGGGCTTCGTCACCGACGAACACGGCGACGCGGCGCACATCGACGGTCTGCTGGACGCGCTCGCGGCGCGGATGGTGCGCTTCGCGGAGGAGTCCTACGTCCGCCCGCCGACCTTCTTGGGCGTGGGCGGCGAAATCATCTTCCGTGATAGTATGTGGGGGCCCTTGCGAGCTGTCTTCCTGGCCGATCATCGCGCCTACAAGCGGTTGGGCTTGTATGACACTTTTCCCCAGCGCAACTGGCGGGCGCGGGTGGTCAACGCCATCGCCCCGCTGATCTTCCGCATCCGCCCCGTGCGCGAGACTTTCCAGAGCCGGATGCTGGAGGGCATGATCGCTCCCTATCAAAAGATCATTTCGTCATCCTCCTTTGAGAAAGGAACCTCATGAACAAGATACTCGATATCGCGTTCAAAGACGTCAAACATGCCTTTCGCAGCGCGTTTGCGCTGGCCTTTATGTTTGTGGTGCCGATTCTGACCGCCGGGATCTTCTTCCTGGCCTTCGGCGGGATGGGATCGGGTGGGGAGGAGACGTCCTTTTCGCTGCCCCAGACCGAAGTTTGGGTCGTGAATTTGGATCAGGGCAGTGCAGAGCTTGATCCTAGGCGGATGGGGATGTCCGATGAGATGACCGAGGCCGACTCGATGGGCCAAGTGCTCATCCAGATGCTCGCCGCCGAGGGGCTGGACGAGATGATCGACCTTACCGTGGCCGAAAGTCCAGAGGTGGCCCGCGCGGCTGTGGATCAGCAGGAGGCCGGCGTGGCCGTCATCATCCCCTCGAACTTCACCGCCGCGATTTATGATCCGGAGGGGCAAGCCGAGATCGAACTCTACCAGGACCCCACCCTGACTATCGGCCCCAGCATCGTTGAGAGCATCCTGGGCCAGTTCGTCGACGGCTTCGCTGGGACGAAGATCGCCCTGAACGTGGCCCTGGAGCAAGTGGAGGAGGCCGACCTGCAATTGTCGGATGGGCAGATCCAGGGCCTGGTGATGGGCTACGTCCAGCGGAGCACGGGGCAGGACTCGGCGAGAACGATGTTGCAAGTCACTCCACCGCCAACGGAGGAGAAACAATCCGACGCTTCCTTCATAGAGCAGATCATCGGCCTCAACCTGCTGGGAATGATGATCTTCTACGCCTTCTTCACCGGTGCGACATCGGCGCAGACGATCATCGAGGAGGACGAGGCGGGCACCCTGCCGCGCCTTTTCTCCACGCCCACGCCCATCGCGACGATTTTACAGGGCAAATACCTCTCCATCGGCCTCATCGTCCTGGTCCAGATCATCGTGCTGACACTCTTCGGCAAGCTGGTCTTTGGGGTTCAATGGGGCGCGCTGCCGGGCGTCGTCCTCGCCATGCTTGGCTCCGTGCTGACCGCCAGCACTTTCGGCATCTTTGTGATCTCCTGGCTGAAGGACACTCGGCAGGTCGGCGCGATCTACGGGGGCGTCATGGTCATCACCGGGATGCTGGGATTGCTGCCCGTCTTCACGGCTGGGATGCCGATGCGACCGGCCGCTATCGAGGTACTCGCCCTGATCCCGCCGCAGGGTTGGGCGATGCGAGGTTGGCGGTTGGCGATGTCGGGCGCGTCGATGGGTGAGATAGTGCTGAATTTGGGCGTGTTGGTGCTCTGGAGCGGGGCGTTCTTCCTGATCGGACGTGCGCGTTTCAACCGCCGATATGCGTGAGGGAGGGGTATGCGAGTTATCCACCTGGCTTTGAAGGACCTGTATCAGATTGTGCGCGATTGGAAGGCCGCGCTCTTCCTCTTGATTATGCCCATTGCCTTCACAGTGTTGTTGGGTTTCACATTTGGCGGGATGGGCGGCGGCGGTGAGGAAGATTTACGATTGCCCGTGGCGGTGCTGGATCGGGATGAGAGTCAATTGAGCGTGGGGTTGATCTCCCTGCTGGAGACATCGCCCGTGCTGCGGCGCGTGGATGTGGACGATGCGGCTGCCGCCGTGGCCGATCAGGATATCGTCGCGGCGGTGATCATTCCCGCTGGCTATGGCGCTGATGTACGCGACGCTGAGGTATCTCCCGCGCTGGGGGTCATCCTCGACGAGGCGACCAGCGCCGGCATCACGGCGCGGGGCGAGATTCAGCGCCTTTCGACGCGGCTCGACAGCGCGGCGCGGGCGGCACGGCTCAGCGTCGAGGCGCTCGCCACAGCCGATCAGGAGCAGTACGATGAGCTCGCCGCTCAAGACGCCGCCTTCGATGCGGCGCTGAATGACGCGCTTGCGGCTTGGTCAGATCCGCCCATCACCATAGCCAAGTCCGCATCCGGTCAAGCTGAGACCGAGCAGGCATCGCCCAATGCCTTCGCGCACACATCGGCTGGCATCATGGTGCAGTTCGCCATAGCGGGCTTGATCGGCGCGTCGGAGGTGATCGTGATGGAGCGCAAATCGCGCACGTTGCAGAGGATGTTGACGACCACTCTCTCGCGGGCCGGCATCGTCGGGGGGCACTTCCTCGCGATGTTCGTGATGGTGCTGGCGCAGTTGTCCGTGCTGGTTCTCTTTGGGCAGCTCGTCCTGGATGTGGGGTACTTCCGCGCGCCGCTCGCCACGGCCCTGATGGTATCGACGATCACCTTCTTCGTCGCCGCGTTGGGCATGCTCATCGGCGCCATCTCCCGGACGTTGGAGCACACAGTGATCTACTCGATGATCTTGATGATGGTGCTCTCCGGCATGGGCGGCGCGTGGATACCGCTCGAGGAGACCAGCGAGACCTTCCAGACCATTGGCCACCTGTTGCCCACAGCGTGGGCCATCGACGGCTTGAAGAATATCACGATGCGCGGCCTGGGGCTGCACTCGGTGCTCCTACCGGCCGGGATACTGGTCGGCTTTGGCCTGGCGTGTCTAGTACTGGCAATCTGGCAGTTCCGCGTGGAATAAATGGGGTGTGTCAAATGAGTCGAGCGCTGTTTGCAATGCGCGCTTCAGCGTGCTTGTGGTGCAATATCTATCGGAAGGACGTTGAAAGAGTCCTCATTGCTTTTCATTTGGAAAAGTTGGATGTACAATAGTATTCGTTATTAAAGCCTTGGAGGCGATAGTAATAAGGGTGGGCTACATTACGCAAATTTACGGTTAACATTTCAGATCGCTCGTCAATATCATATACGAGCCGGAGGTCAACTTGCTCTTGGGGTTGAACAACCCAGGCAAGACCCACCTCTGCCAAGCGTACCTCTGTCAGTCGTTGTCCCCCCTAATAGCCCACAAATGCGGGAAGGGGAACATCTCGCGGGATCGATCAGGGATACTAGATGCCAGCCAACGCAGGCTGAGTTTCCACACTTGATGTCCCTGTCAAATCGCGGCAGCACGTGTACCGAGGGGGTATATAATTATGACGCAGCGATCGAATATCTCTCTTATCCGCAACCTCGCGGCGCTTCTACTCGTGGGGGTCTTGGCAGCGGCTTGCGCTACGCCCTCTACACCAAAGCCCACCTTAGCACCCTCCGCATCGCCAACGCTACAGCCTGAGGAAGTCGTTCTGACCCTCGGCTCCTGGCGACCCGATGATGTCGAGCAGATGAACCGCATCTTGGACAAGTTCCACGAAGAACACCCTCACATCACCGTCCAGTTCGAGCCCACCAACCCACCGGACTACGATACGGCTCTAGAAGCGCAGCTCAAGGGAGGCACGGCGCCCGATTTGTTCTACATTCGTTCCTACGCCACCTCCCGCATGCAGTACGAGAAGGGCTACCTGGAGCCGCTGGACGACCTGCCGGGCTTGAAGGAGCGCTTCGAGCCGGACATGCTAGCTGCCTGGGCCACAGACGAGGGTTTGCCCTACGGCGTACCCTTCATCGCCACATCCCACGGCATCTACTACAACCAAGATATCTTCAGCGATCTGGAACTCACCATCCCCGCCACCTGGGGGCAGCTTATGGCGACGGCGCAAGCGATTCAGAATGCCGGATATATTCCCTTCGCCAACACCTCCGGGGACTCCTGGACCATCGCTGAGCTCGTATTCATGAACCTGGCCCCCAGTTTCATCGGAGGGCGCGAGGGTCGCATGGCCTACCTGAACGGCGAACGCTGCTTCGATGATGAACAGATCGTCGCCACTTTCCAGGCCGTCGAGGAACTCGCCCCGTTCTTCCCTGACAATCACGAGCTGCTCACCTATGCGGACAGCCGGGAGCTCTTCGCGCAGGGGCAAGCGGCCATGTTTATGAGTGGATCCTGGGACATCGCCTTCTTCGAGGCATCTGAGTTAGATTTTGCCTGGAGCGTGTTCGCCACGCCCCCGCCAGCCGGTCGGTCGGCCCACATAACTTTTCATCCAGACGCTGGCGTGGCCTTGAACGCCGCCTCCATTTACAAGGCAGAGGCCAGGGAATTTTTGTCCTGGATGACCACGTCCATATGTGCTGAAGCCCTCGCCAACGAGCTCCCTGGATTTTTCCCTATGCACCAGGAGACGCCATCCATCATCAACGAGCATGCACGCGCCTTCCTGGCCCTCAATGAGGGATGCGGCACCGACGCTCGCTTTGCCTGGGAAAAGCTGCGGGAGGGATCTCCGGATGGCTACATCCTCATGCGGGATGGTGCTCTAGCCGTCGTCCAGGGTAAACAGACCCCACAGGAGGCTGCCGGAGCGCTCCAAGCTGGCTTGGCCGAGTGGTTCAAACCAGCTCAGGTCTGCGGAGAGTAGGGAAAGCAGACAGAACTATCGAAGGACTTCCGCCGCGCTGTAGCAGTGACGACGCAGTCGCTCACCGCAGGAGTGATTTATGCTCAACCTTTTTGAGAACAAAGCAACATTGACCGTCGCCTACCTGGTGGCCGTGCTCCTGGTGGTGGCGATCGGCATCCTGGCGGCTGTGCGACTCCACCGTATCAGTGCCGCCATGGACGACTTGACCAATAACCTGGCAGCGGACATCGCGCTATCCAAGGAGATCGTCAACCAGGTCCTGCTGACCCGCTTCTACGCCAATAAGTACGTCAACACTCAGGATCAGACCGACCTCGACCACTTCAACCAGGCTTTTGCCGGGTTGGAGGAGTTGCTGCTCCAGGCCAGCGAGCAGATCGCCGACCCTGAGCGGGGGGAAATGATCAGGCGCATCACGCTGGCGGTCGAAGCGTATGGTGATGCCTTCGGTCAGGTCGCAGAGCTGATTCGCAGACGCCAGCGAATTCAGTCCGAGGTGCTCGACGTCAATGGGCTTCAGATCGACGATAGGCTCACCGCACTCCGTATGCACGTCATCTCCCTCGATGATCCCCGCGCCTTCCTCGCAGTCGGCAACGCTCGCAACGCGTCCCAGTCGATGCGTCTGAACGCCGCCAGATACCTGGATGATGGGGATGAGCGCTACGCAGTGCTCTTCGAAGCCAGCCGCCAGCAGGTGCAAGCAGCGCTGTCCACCCTGGAGGATGTTCTAGACTCCTCTGCCCAACGTGAAGACGTCGCCGAGGGAAGCGCTGCCGTTGAAGCCTACGGGGAGGGGTTCCGGGACATCCATACAGACTACATCGAGGTACAGGATATTTTCGAGACCGAGTTGGACACGCTTGAGCCCGAGATCGGTAACACTGCCTCGGAGATTGTCACGAGTGTTGAGCAAGAGTTCGAGAGACAGAACGCGTTCTCACAGAGACTGATCATTCAAACCCGGCTCGTGCTGGTGCTCACGACAGCAGTCGCGGCTCTTGCCAGCGTGAGCCTGGGAGTCGTGTTCTCACGTCGCATGGCCGAGCGCGAGCGGGCGGAGCAAGCGCTGCGCAAAGCTTACGATAGGCTTGAGATGCGGGTTCAGGAGCGCACAGCGGATTTGGAACAAGCCAATGAGGAGATGGAAGAGCGCCGAATGTACCTGGAAGGAGTGCTGAGGGCTGCTCCCGATGCGATCATCACTTTGAACGCGCGCCATCGGATCGTGGAGTGGAATAAGGGGGCAGAGAATCTTTTTGGCTACTCAGAAGAGGAGGCGGTCGGTAAATACGTTGACGACCTGGTTGCTGCACTCGACGTTTACCAGGAAGCGGTCAGCTTTACGCAGATGATCATGGAGGGGAAGGAGTTGCCTCCCACCGAGACGGTCCGTTATCGAAAGGATGGCTCGCCTGTAAATGTCCTCGTAGCCGCGTCTCCGATTATGTTGCAAGATGAGTTTATCGGATTAGTCGGTGTTTATACCGACATCACCGAGCAAGTGCGAGCGGAGGAACAATTGGAACGCTACGCCGCCGAGCTAGAGCAGGCCAACGAGGAGATCAAACAGTTCGCTTACATCGTTTCCCACGACCTACGGGCGCCGCTGGTCAACCTGAAAGGCTTCTCTGCTGAGCTCCGTTTCTCCCTAGATGATATCCGGTCCTCCATGGACGCGGCTTTGCCCCATCTGGACGAGGGGCAGCAGCAGACATTACGCTTTGCCCTGGAGGAGGACGTGCCGGAAGCGCTGAACTTCATCGAGTCATCGGTGACCCGTATGGATAAGTTCATCACCGCTGTCCTATTCTTGTCCCGCCTGGGCCGCCGGGAACTGGAACCAGAGCCAATCGATATGGAGTCTCTGGTTCGGGATGCGTTAGAGAGCCTAACCCACCAAATCGAAGAGCGAGAGGTAGCGGTCACCGTGGGCCCGTTGCCGGACGTGGTCGCGGATCGGACCTCAATGGAGCAAATTATGGGGAATCTGCTGGACAACGCCTTGAAGTACCTCCAACCTGATCGCCCCGGAGA
The DNA here is from genome assembly GCA_964509655.1 of uncultured Anaerolineales bacterium. Lineage (GTDB taxonomy): Bacteria > Chloroflexota > Anaerolineae > B4-G1 > B4-G1 > CAZANJ01. The sequence continues at coordinate 10,770 of CAZDYW010000012.1, read as the reverse complement.
AATTGAGATCACTGGAGAGCGTAACGACGAGACGACTACGTTCCGTGCCCGCGACAATGGACGCGGGATCGCGGAGGACGATATGCCGAAGGTGTTTGCGCCTTTCCGCCGAGCTGGCCGACAAGAAAGGCCGGGGGAGGGTATGGGCTTGCCTTACGTCCAGACCCTGGTTCGTCGCCACGGCGGGCTTATCTGGTGCGAATCGGAGCTGGGGAAAGGGACTACTTTCACCTTCACCATCTCCAATCATCTTGAAGAAAAGGAAGGAAGCAATGTTGCCTAAACCACAAGAGGTAGCCATCCTACTGGTGGAGGACGATGCTGGCCATGCACGACTGATCGAAAAGAACCTGCGCCGCTCCGGCATCACCAACCAACTCGTCACGGTCGGCGACGGTCAGCAGGCCCTCGATTATCTGTACGGCGAGGGAGAGTACGCGGACGCGAGTCCCGCTTCCCCTCTGCTGGTGCTGTTGGATCTGAACCTGCCCGTGCTCGACGGCTATCAGGTGCTGAAGCGCATGAAGGCGGACAAGCGCACCAAGCGCATTCCGGTGATCATCCTGACCACCACAGACGACACTCGCGAGGTATCCCGGTGCTACGATCTGGGCTGCAACGTCTACATCACCAAGCCCGTGGATTATCAAGAGTTCTCCGATGCCATCAGGAAGATCGGATTATTCCTATCGGTGGTCACCGTACCAAATGGGGAGTGAGTGCTATGGGCGTATGCGAAAAGGCCCATATCCTGTTGATGGAGGATAACCCCGGCTTGGCCCGGCTCTTTCAAAAACGGCTGGAGCGGCAGGGTTATTTGGTAGATCTGGCAAACAATGGGGAAGAGGGGCTGGCTATGTACGACGCCGGCTCTCACGACATCATAGTGATGGACCAGGTGATGCCCATCTGCACCGGACTGGAAGTGATGCAAATCTTGGCCGATCGGGGCCCGTTACCTCCTATCATAATGGTCACCGGCACCGGCAATGAGCAGATCGCGGTGAAGGCCATAAAGATGGGCGCGGGCGATTACCTCGTCAAGGACGCGGATGGGGGATACCTCGACCTCTTGCCTACTGTGATCGAAAAGGTGCTTGAGCAGCGGCGCTTGGCCGAGAAGAAGCAGCGAGCAGAAGTGGATCTGCGCCAATACGCCGCTGAACTGGAGGCTCGCAACGAGGAACTGGACGCTTTCGCCCATACCGTGGCCCATGACCTCAAGAACCCTCTGGCTCTTATTGTTGGCTTTGCCCAGACTCTGGAGAGTGACTACGCCAGCTTGTCGGAAGAAGAACTTTGTCACTACCTTAGCATCATCACCCGGAATGGGCAAAGAGCTAATCGCATCATCAATAACTTGCTCTTGCTGGCCGGTGTGGTCCGGATGAAAGTAGAGCCTGAGGCGCTGGAGATGGCGGACATTGTGGGGGAAGTCCTTGAGCGTCTGACCTATGAAATCAGGGAAAGCCAGGCCGAGATCATCTCACCTGACTTTTGGCCTGTGGCGTTGGGTCATAGGCCATGGATAGAGGAAGTGTGGTTTAATTATATCAGCAACGCCATAAAGTATGGTGGTAGCCCCCCGCGCGTAGAGCTGGGCGCGAAGAGGCTCCCCGGTGGTCGGGTGCGCTTCTGGGTTCGCGACAATGGGCAAGGCCTTAAACCGGAGGAACAAAAATCGCTGTTTGTTCCATTCACGCGGCTTGGGCGATTGAAAGTCGAGGGTCACGGACTGGGCCTTTCAATCGTGCAGCGCATCATCGAGAAACTCGACGGTGAAGTGAGAGTGGAGAGCACATTGGGTGAGGGGAGTGTCTTCTCGTTCACTCTACCAGCGGCGAACAGCAACAAGGATTGAGGAGTGAACCACCAAAATCAAGCGCCAAGCGAACCCCAAAGAGCCCGGTTGATAAAAACATGCATGACTTGTCAACTGGGAGGATTAAAGTTATCATAGAACGTAATAGAGTGTCCCAAGAATCCACTTGTAGCAAGCATCGTGGGTGTGCCCTTCTGTTTGACAAACTTGACCACTATGTCTTGACCATTCTGGAGAAGATTGTTTAAGCCTACCACAATCCGTACTCGGCTGATTGTTTGCTTTGTCCTTGTCGCTGTCCTTCCGGTGATAGCTGTCACCTTTGGGTCTTTGGCTGTGGCATACTACACTGGACGCCGTCAGGTCAGTGGTCGCCTGGATTCGGTCGCTGCGCTCAAACACTCAGCTATCGAGAGTTGGATTCAGTCCTTGGAAGAGGACCTTGTAGTTGCGTCTAACACCGATTGCGCATTTGAGCGCATCTCAGTTGTCCTCACGCTTTCGAACGAACACAAGCATTACGGTTTCTATAACAGAGCGGTTCGGAGACGCTTTCAGGGCCTCGTTGGCCAATCGCCTCAGTTGGAAGCCCTCTTCCTAATCGATCTAGACGGACAAGTGGCTCTATCAACTGTTGTGGATGAGGAGGGCAAGGACCTTAGCGATCAACCATTCTTTCAGAAAGGCCTGGCCACCCCCTACATTCAAATTCCCTTTCAAAACGACACGATCTCCACTGGCCTATTTCAGCAGCAGTACGGAGAATCCGTAATCGCAACTATGCCAGTTCTGGGGCAGCAGGGATTGCCACTTGGTGTCATCGCCGCTCGTGCTCGTGTGCAGCCATTGAAAGACATCTTGAGCGAGAGTACGGGCCTCGGGAACACGGGCAAGGCCTATCTGGTCGACGCGGACCACGTGGTCTTATCGGGAAGCACTCTTCCTCCAGCAGCCTCTGACGGTTCTACGGTGCTTCCCCTTTCTATCGACTCCCCCGGTTTAGAAGAAGTTTTAGAAGATCAGATGAGCGTATCTGGACTGTACAGAGACTATCGCGGCGTTATGGTACTGGGCACCTATCGCTGGCTGCCCAGGTGGGGTGTCGTGCTCGCGACGGAGCAGGATTTATCCGAGGGGCTGTACGCCGTGCGAGGCATCATCGCGGTCGATCTGGCCATCGGAGTAGCAGCCGTAGTCCTTGCTGTTGTCTCGGCTCTGTTCGTGGCTCGGACGATCGCTACCCCGCTGGCCAGCCTTGCAGAGACGGCAACTGACATTGCAGCCGGTAATCTCTACCGTAGAGCGAACAATGCACGCCAAGACGAGATCGGCACTTTGGCCCAGGCTTTCAATAGCATGACGGCGCAATTGCAAGATTCGATAAGCAATCTAGAGGACAGGGTAGCTGAGCGTACAAGAGCTTTGCGAAAGGCTAATGAGACCCTTGAACGACGCGCTATACAGCTAGAGACGAGCGCTCGGGTGAGTCGCGAGTTGACATCTATCCTCGATATTGATGACTTGCTAACTCAAGTTGTGGAAATGATCCGAGATGCATTTCACTACTATCACGTACACATCTTCTTGCTGACCAAGGATGAGAATCACCTGGACCTACGCGCCAGCACCAGCCCGACGGTTCCTGAGCACCATTGTATCAGCCTTGATGGAAGCAGCATCAACAGCAAAGCAATCCGGGGTGGAGAGGCTATACTAGTCAACAACGTGAAGGAAGATGTCTGTTACTTGGCCGATCAGTACTTGCCCGATATCGAATCCGAGCTCGTGGCGCCACTGCGCCTGGGTGACCAAGCTATCGGTACCCTTGACGTTCAAAGCGCGGAGACATATGCCTTCACAGAGCAGGACCTCCTGGTCATCCAGAGCCTGGGTGACCAGATAGCTGTGGCTATTGAAAACGCTCGGTTGTATGATCGCAGTCAGGAGCTCGCTGTCCTGGAGGAGAGAACCAGGCTGGCCCGCGAGTTGCACGATTCCGTCACCCAGTCGATGTACAGCATAGTGCTCTTGACCGAGGGCTGGCGTCGGTCGATCCACAATGGAGGCGAGGTCCATGTCGATGAGTATCTAGCGCGAATCGGTGAGATCAATCAACAAGGGCTCAAGGAGATGCGCCTTCTGATCCACGAGCTGCGCCCGCCCGCTCTTGAGGAGGAGGGGCTGCTTGGCGCACTCCATCAGCGACTAGATGCTGTCGAGAAACGCGCTGGGATCAACGCTCGCTTGCTCGCCGATGAGATCGTCGAATTGCCGCAGACTATAGAGGAGGGGCTGTACCGCATAGCACAGGAGGCATTGAATAACGCATTGAAGCACGCCTCTGCAACAAATGTCTTGGTGCGGTTCGGCACCCAGGACGGGAAGATCGTGTTGGAAGTGGAGGATGATGGCAAAGGCTTCGACGTTGGCTCCATCGACATCAGCGGGGGAATGGGGTTGGCCAATATGCGTCATCGAGCAGAAGAGATGGGAGGCTCGATAGAGATTCGCTCAGTTCTTGGGGAAGGTACTTTGGTGAAGGCGGCGGTAGCCTCGGAGGCTTTGAGATGATTTTCTCTTCGAGCTTCGTACCCCCAATCCCGCAGGTGGGATAGGAGAGCATATGGAACGCTTGAAAGTTCTGATAGCTGATGACCACGCTGTCGTCCGCGAAGGGTTACGGACTCTGATCGGCAGTGAAGATGGGCTGGTGCTCGTCGGAGAGGCCAGCGACGGCGTCGAGGCTGTCATGAAGGCGCGGAGTCTTAATCCCGACGTTATCTTGATGGATCTGGTCATGCCTCGGAAAGGAGGGATAGACGCGATCCGAGAGATTAAGCGGGATATGCCAGAGGCGAAGATTCTGGTTCTCACCAGCTTTGCCGAGAAGGACAAAGTTTTCCCGGCCATCAAGGCTGGGGCTCAAGGCTATCTTCTCAAGGATACCTCGCCCGCACAACTGCTCCAGGCCATCTACGACGTCAACTCTGGAAATGCACCTCTCCAACCCTCGATTGCCCTTAAGGTTATCGGTGAGATTCAAGAGCCGTCCGACACCGCTCCCCCTGAGCATTCGCTCACGGAGCGGGAGGTGACGGTGCTCAAACTGGTCGCTCGCGGATTGACCAATCAAGAGATCGCGGATGAGCTGGTGATCAGCGAATGGACCGTGCGCACGCACGTCAGCAACATACTCGAGAAGATCCACGTCGCCAACCGCACGCAAGCCACTCTCTACGCTCTGCGTGAAGGTCTAGCCTCGCTTCAATAGATTTTTCTCCAAGCACCGTAGCTTAGACCTCTTTCCTACCTTATGATCGTAGTCCTCCCCCAAGAAGCAGTTTGACAGTGCTTCATGGCCCTTCAAACTTACCACTTTTTTGGTAGCCTCTCACACTTTTGTGGTATGTAGCGCAACTGCAAGACAGCACATTTTGGCTATCGCAAATCCCTCTTTTTAGCGTTGCCTCTGGCTCTAAAATCCCCTATCATAAAGGTGACTTTCTGAATTGGACGCAAGCCACTCACCTAACGCCACTTATAGGTATTGCCCCCCTAATTGTCCATGCGGCTCAGCAGGAGCGCACTCTATGGAAAATGTGAGCAAATTGCAATTCCTAGATGACGATGCGCTGACCAGAATCGAGAGCACCGCTTACAGGCTCCTCGACGAAGTCGGGATTCTGCTAGAGCACTCGGAAGCTAAGGAGATGCTACACGGCCTGGGGTGTCGGGTTGAGGCAGACCGGACACACATACCTGCGGATGTTGTGGCTTGGGCGATGGAAAACATCTCCTCGCACAACGATTTCTACAACGTCGATGGCTCCCATGCCTTCCATTTGGATGGTCAACGTTCTCGTTTTCACAACAGCGGCGGCTTACCGTTCACTTATGACCTCAATGCCGGGCAGAGGCGGCGCGCCACTCGACAGGATATTGCCGATATGTCCCGTTTCCTCGACGCGCTCCCCAATATAGACATCATTATCCCAATGTACAGCGCTCAAGATGTCCCCAGTGAGCTTATGGCTGTGGCTTCGACCGACGCGATGCTGCGCCATATACATAAGCCCTTTTCGGCCTCCGCTATTGACAGACCCGAGGATGTGTCCTTCGTGGTCGATATGGCCGCTGTATGTTGTGGCGGCATGAAGGCCTACCGTGAGCACCCCACGATGTACATCAGCGTTTCTCCGGTGAGCCCTTTGCGATTCACGGAAGACGTGACAGCGGCTATCATCGGGGTCGTTCAGTCTGGCACTCCCTTCAACCCCCTTCCCGCCCCTTCGCTCGGAGCCACGAGCCCGATCACGCTGGCTGGCGCACTGGCCCAACAGCAGGCCGAGGTTCTCGCCAGCTTCGTCATTGCAGCGGCTGCCCATCCAGGTGCTCCTGTCACCTACTGCTCAAGGATCAGCCCCATCGATTTGCGAACGGCCGTCTCCTCGTGGGGCGGCCCAGAGGTCGGCATGGCGGGAGCCTGCGCCGGTCAACTTGCAAGACGCCTCGGCTTGCCATGTGACTCTTATGGATTCGCCACCAGCGCTCGATCGCTGGATGCGCAATTCGCCTACGAACGACTTGCTAACATGATGATACCCGTCCTCAGCGGCGTCGATATATTATCCGGGGTCGCCAGCATGGACAATCTCCTGTCTGGCGCCTTGGAGATAGCCGTAATCGACAACGAACTCATCGGCCTGCTCAGTCACATTGTGCGCGGCTGCCAGGTGAATGAAGAGACACTGGCCTTTGATGTCCTAAAAGAGGTGATCGGCAGAGACGGCGTCTTTCTGGGAGAGCGGCACACGGTAGAGCAGATTAGACAAGGTGCCACTTGGCTGCCCATAGTGAGCCAAAGAGCCTGGTCATCCGAGCATCCGGGAGATGGAGTCGTCACCAGAGCCCAGGCCATTGCTAGCCAGATTTTGGAGACACATGAGGTAGAGCCACTACCCGATGACGTCACCGCGCAGCTTGATGAGATCATGGAGGAAGCTCGGCGGAAATTGGTTGATTAAATTTGCAGACTTAATAACGCTTTTCGCCGCACCGCCGTAAACAGACGGTGCTGGGTAATTTTTACTGCGAAGAAATCCAGCACCGGCTCTTCAGGCCGGTGCCAAATCCATTTGGGATTCAGAAAGAAATAATTTACCATTCTGCTCGCTCTGGATCGCCAGATCCAGAGCTAAACTCGCTGGATTTGGCAATCCAGCGGGAGCGGCGCAGGTAGACTATTTATTTCCATGTCCCTTTCTTGCAAAAGCTAAGTCACACATGGGTCTGGGGAAAGGGTCCGTGACGGACGTGAATAAGGAGACATTGATGCTACATTATTTGCCCGATCAAGCCTTGACCGATATCGAAAGCACGGCCTACCGGCTGCTGGCGGAAGTCGGTATTGCCCTGAATCACGAGGGAATGAGGGAAAGGCTACATGGGCTGGGCTGCAAGGTTGAAAGAGGCCGCACCTACATCCCCGCCGATGTGGTGGACTGGGCACTGGGTGATATTACGCCGCATCGAGATTTATTCAATTTGAATGGCGAGCTTGCTTTTAGCTTTGGCGACGGTGCGATTCGTTTTCACAACGGAGGAGGCCCTCCCTTCATCTATGATCTGGAGAGCGGGAAGCGTCGCCCCGCCACGCTGAAGGATGTCGCGGACATGACCCGACTCCTCGATGCCCTGCCTCATATAGATGTCGTGGTCCCTCTATTTGGCCCCCAGGACGTGTCTCCTCAGTTGCTGAATCTGGCTTCCACGGAAGTGATGTTGCGAAACACACGCAAGCCCGTCTCATCAGCCGCGATTGAGAAGCCTGAGTATGTTGACTACACTGTTCAGATGGCTGCCGCTTGTTGTGGCGGGATGGAGGCTTACCGAGAGCATCCCTCTATGATAATCAGTGTCTCCCCGGTCAGTCCATTGACCTTCAGCGCGGACATCACGGCCTCCATCATAGCCGTTGTCGAGTCTGGAAGCCCCTTCTATCCTCTTCCGGCCCCTTCTCTCGGAGCCACCAGTTCCATCACGATGGCTGGAGCCTTGGCTCAGCAACACGCTGAAGTCCTCGCCAGCCTGGTGATTTCCGCTGCCACGCGCACTGGCGCTCTGGTAGGTTATAGCTCACGCATTAACCCGATTGATCTACGGACGGCTGTCTCCTCCTGGGGAGGGCCAGAGGTAGGGATGACCGGAGCCTGTGCTGCCCAACTCGCCCATCGGCTGGGACTGCCTTGTGACTCCTACGGCCTTTCGACCAGTTCCACGCGGCTGGATGCCCAGTTCGCATATGAGAGATTGGCCAATGCCCTCCCTCCAGCTCTCGCGGGGGCCGACATTCTTTCCGGTGCGGGCACGACGGACAGCGGTATGGCAGGAGCTCTTGAGATCACCGTCATTGACAACGAGATCATCAGCCTTCTCAAGCACGTGGTCCGTGGTTGTGTTGTGAACGATGATACGTTGGCGTTTGAGGTAATGAGGGATGTCATTCTGGGCGATGGCGTCTTTCTGGGAGAGGAACACACGGTCAAGTATATGAGAAAGGGTGCCCTGTGGATGCCTGAGATCAGCACGCGATCCACGTCGGATGAATCCGAGCAAGATGGCGTCGTCGCCAGGGCGAAGTCGCGGGCCGCACAGATTCTGGATACCCATCAGGTAGAGCCCTTATCGGATGAAGTCAGCCGTCAGCTCGATCAGATTATGGAGCGTGCGCGTAGGGAGTTGGTGGGAGGCTAGCTTCCCTCTTCCGGCTTAGCTGCGCACGCTTGAGAGAGGGTTAGATGAGGGGGGGAACAACCTTCCCTGAAAGGAGGTCACGAAAGAAAACAAAGACACACCAAGAAGCAGCAAGTGTATTTCAAACCGTAGTAGGAGAGATAACCAAGGAGGAAATGAAGATGAAGAAGCAATTGTTGTGGTCGATCCTGAGTGTCTTGCTAATCGCTAGCTTTCTAGTGGGGTGCGGTGGACAGCCGACGCCAGCCCCGGAGCCAACCGAGGAGCCGGCTGCAGAGGCAACCGAACCGCCAGCCGAAGAGGAAGAACCGGAGGAGGAAGAACCCACCGAGGAACCGGCCGAGGAGCCCACTGAGGAACCGGAGGAAGCCGCGGAGCCCAAGATTCTCACGGCGCGACTGTATGGCGATATCCAGAACCTCGACCCCGCATTCCGCATTTCGGAGAACGACGGTGTCGTCGCCAATGCTGTGATGAACGGCCTGGTGCGCTATTGCCCGAACTCCTATGATCTTTGCAATCAACTGGCCGAGGAGATCGAGCAATCGGAGGACGGCTTGGAGATCCGTTTCAAGCTCCGCGAAGGTGTGATGTGGCATGAGGGCTACGGTGAGCTGACTACCGAGGACGTGAAGTATTCCTACGAGCGCTTCATCGACCCTGATCTGGACGCGGACTACGCCGACGACTGGGCCACCCTTGACCACGTGGAGATCATCGACGACTACAATGGGATCATCCACCTCAAAGAGCCCTATGCCCCGCTGTGGAACTCGACCATGCCCGTCGTCAGCGGCAACATCCTCTGCAAGGACTACGTGGAGGAGATCGGCGTCGAGGCCTTCGCCACCGACATCATCGGGACCGGCGCCTACATGTTCACCGAGTGGAAACCTCAGGAGATGGTCGTCCTGACCAAGAACCCCGACTACTTCGGTGATGAGCCCTACTATGACGAGATCCACCTGATTCCCATCGAGGACGACAAGGCCGGCGAGGTGGCTCTGGAGTCCGGGGATCTGGATTTCGGGTTGATCAGCCTCCAGTCGATGGACCGGTTCGAGTCGAACTCGGACTTCGAAGTGCTCTCAAGGCCATCGCTGCGCTACTATTGGATCGGCATGAACATCACGCACCCCAAGCTGCAGGACAAGAACGTACGCAAGGCCATCATCTACGGGATCGACGTGCCGAGCATTCTCATGGCAGCGTACCAGGGCAAAGTGCAACGGACGTGCGCCCTGATCCCACCGGGCCTCACCGGATACTGGGAGGACGCACCCTGCTATGAACGAGACGTGGAGAAGGCCAAGGAATATCTAGCCGAGGCAGGGTTGGAGTCACTCGATCTGCGGCTCGATCTGCAAGACACGTCGGAGGAGCGCATCTGGGCCGAGATCGTCCAGCAGAACCTGGCCGAGGTCGGCATCAACGTCGAGCTCAACCCCATGGACTCCAGCACCTACTGGACCACCACGTTCGGGGAGCAGGCCTGTGAGAACAACGAGTTGGCGGTCGGCAGCTACTCGATGCAGCCCGATCCGGCCTGGGCCACCATGTGGTTCACGTGCGATCAGGTGGGCAAGTGGAACGCCTTCTGCTGGTGCAACGAGGAGTACGACGAGCTGCACAAGGAGGCCCTCGTCACCCTCGATACGGAAAAGCGGCACGAGCTGTATGTCGAGATGCAGAAGCTCTGGGACGAGGCAGCCCACACGGTGTGGGTCACCAACGGCGCTCGGGTATATGGATACCAGACCGACATCGCGCCAGCTACCACGCCGAATGGGAAGCCGCAGTTCGAGTTCTTCATGCCCGCTGAGTAGTACAAACAGCGCAGTCGCAACGACGGCTCAAGGCTGGGGCCTGCAGTCGCAAGCCCCAGCCTGACCTCTCAAGTGTTCAAGAAAGCTCATTAGGAACATGAGTTTTCCAGTAAGTTGTCATCAGAATTCGGAAGTCTCAAAAAGCCCTTTGCACAGCAGGTCTTGGCGCTGTAGGGGCTAAGTTTTCCTCCAAGATAATCAGCGGAAGACTTCCGAATTCTCAAGTGGAAAATTCCTACTAGGAAAGGAGACATTCAAGCATGCGCACATACCTTGTCAAGCGCTTCTTCATGACACTGCTTGTCCTGGTGCTGGTGACGGTGTACCTGACGTTGCTGGTGCACATCGTCCCCGGCGATCCGGCCAAGA
>CAZDYW010000011.1:20597-22859 GCA_964509655.1 uncultured Anaerolineales bacterium | reverse complement strand
GTGAGTTTATGGCAATGAGGAGACCAATGGAAAAAATCTTGGAAGCCTTCACCGAATACCTAGGAAAGCAAAACCTCAGACCCAACACCGTCGACGCTTACCTTCAAGACGTCGACAGCTTCTTCTCCTGGCTAACTGAAAAGCTCGATAAAAGCGTGCCTCCGCTCGATGTCACCACTCTTGACGTGCAGAAATACCGCGATTACCTGTTGGATCTGGGCCGCCAACCAGCTACCGTCAACCGCCGATTGGCAGGGCTGAGGGCCTTCTTCGATTGGACAGTCGAGGAAGGGAACATCATATCGAATCCAGCGACGGAAGTGAAAGGCGTGAGACAGAATCGGCGCGTACCAAAGACACTCGACGCCCAGGAGGTGTACAAACTCCAGCGTACTGCAGCAGCGCAACGCCAACTAGCTCAGGCTCAGGCTGGAGCAGGCAACATCACTCAGGCGGTAATCTACGCTTGCCGTGACGAGGCACTGCTGAATCTGCTCGCATACACCGGGCTGCGGGTAGGGGAAGCAGCAGCACTGCGTTTATCCGACGTGATACTCAACGAGCAAAGTGGTCGGGTGATTGTCCGCACGGGGGAAGGTAAGAAGCACAGGGAGATTCCGCTACACAAGGAAGCACGAAAGGTACTGACCGCTTACCTGGAGATTCGACCTGATGATAGAGAGGATGATCACTTCTTCCTGGGGCAGCGCGGCCCGCTGCAAGAGAGAGGTATGCAAATGCGACTATCGGCGTTGGGCGAGGCTGCTGGAGTGGAAGTGACGCCCCATATACTCAGACACACATTTGCCACACGGCTCTTGCAAGAGGCCGGCACTGATCTGATGACAGTATCCACGCTACTGGGGCACAGCAATGTAGCGACCACGGCGATCTACACGCAGCCCAATGAGACAGACCTGACGAAAGCGGTGGAGGAACTAGGGTGAAGAGTGAACACCAGATTAAGAGACGAAGCGGGACAGCCATCATAGCCACTCTAAGATAATCCTCATTGAAAAGGAGTCCAAACAATGGATAAAGCGAGTATTTTGATCGCTGAAGGTAAAAACCTTGTAGCGCTGGACCTGAGAAATCGGCTGAAGCAAATAGGTTACACAGTCTCTGCCATCGCCACCTCTGGAGAAGAAGCAATTCAAAAGACAGCTGATTTAGACCCAGATCTAGTGCTGATGGACATCAAACTCAAAGGCATGATGGACGGCCTCGATGCGGCGGAGGAGATACGCCATCGTTTTGACATCCCGGTAGTCTACCTCACAGCCTATACCGACGAAGAGACGCTGCAACGTGCCAAGATCACCCGACCATTCGGATACATCATCAAACCCTTCGACGAAAGAGCTCTTCATTCCACAGTGGAGATGGCATTATACAGTCACCGTATAGAACGAAAGCTACGGGAGAGTGAGGCTCGCTATCGCGCCGTGGTTGAGGATCAGACCGAGTTCATCTGCCGCTTTCAGCCCCACGGCACGCTCACCTTCGTGAACCAAGCCTACTGCCGTTACTTCCAAAAAGAGCCCGGCGAACTGATCGGTCACGGCATCATGCCCCTCATTCTTGAAGAGGACAGGAAATTCGTGAGAGAGAAGTTTGCCTCCCTATCTCTGGATCATCCTGTCATAAACTATGAGCACCGCGTTGTAATGCCGGACGGCGAGATCCGCTGGCAAGAATGGACCGAACGGGCAATCTTCGACCAAGCAGGCAACCTGATCGAATATCAGTCAGTCGGCCGCGACATCACCGAACGCAAACGAATGGAGCGAGCGGTTGAAGAGCGGCAATTATACTTGGAGGGTGTGCTGAGCGCCACCCCTGATGCCATTGTTACTATGGACACTGAACACGAGATTGTCGAATGGAACAAAGGCGCTGAGAGGCTTTTCGGGTACTCGCCGGAGGAAGCCACCGGAAGGAAACTCCATCAGTTAGTAGCTGGAGTTGATTCCAGAATGTTAGACCAAGCAACAGGATACATCCAGCAAGTGCTTGCAGGGGAGTCTCTTCCCCCTACCGAAACCATTCGCTATCGGAAGGATGGCACCCCGGTGAACGTGATCCTAGCCAGCGCACCGGTCACAGTCAACGATAGAATGGTCGGGCTAGTAGCTGCCTACACCGACATCACAGAGCGCAAGCGGATGGAGGAAGCGCTGCGGGAAAGCGAGGAACGGTACCGAAAGATTCTTGAGACCATTGAGGATGGTTATTACGAGGTCGATATCGCCGGCAATATGA
>CAZDYW010000011.1:0-20497 GCA_964509655.1 uncultured Anaerolineales bacterium | reverse complement strand
ATTCTTGAGACCATTGAGGATGGTTATTACGAGGTCGATATCGCCGGCAATATGACATTTTTCAATCCCGCTCTATGTGAGATTCTGGGATACCCTGAAGACGAATTGCTGGGTATGAACAACCGGGAATACATGGACGATGAGACGACCCACGACGTGTATCAAACCTTCAATTCAGTTTATCGGTCAGGCAAGCCCAGCAAAGCGTTCGATTGGGAGGTACTGCAAAAGGACGGGACTAGAAAGGTGATCGAGGCCTCCATATCGCTGGTCGAGGATACCGAGGGCAACCCTGTTGGCTTCCGAGGGGTCGCACGCGATGTAACTGAACGCAAACAGATGGAGCAGGCACTGCGTGAGCGCACCGAGCAATTAGAGGCATTGCGGGATGTAGGGCTAGAGATCACGGCCCAGTTAGATCTGGATACACTACTTCATTCCATCACCTCGCAAGCGATCGAGCTGTTAAGGGGAGTAGCCGGGGGCCTATATATGTATCGGCCGGAACAAGATGTGCTGGAATTTGTCACTACTGTGGGTCAGCAGACGGTGCCTCCAGGCAGCCAACTTCATAGTAACGAAGGGCTCGCTGGCAAGGTGTGGAAGAACGGCGAGGCAATGATCGTGGACGACTATAGAACTTGGGAAGGGCACGCGCTCAAGTATGAAGGGCTCCCCATCACATCCGTTGTTGGAGTACCAATCCGTTGGGGGGAGGAGTTCCTGGGAGTGCTGACCACTGAAGGTCGGGCTCCGGAAAATTTCTCGCCTGCCGACGCCGAGTTGCTGAGCCTCTTCGCCAGTCAAGCGGCCATTGCCATCCGCAATGCCCGACTTTACGAGGAGACCGAGCGCCGAGCTACTCAAGCTAGATTGATTTATGAAGTGGGACAGCACGTGAGCAGCGAGTTGGAACTAGATGTGCTGCTTTCTACCGTCGTCTCTGCCGTTTACAACGCATTTGACTACCACAATGTAATACTTTTACTGCTCGACGAGGAAAAAGATCGCTTGACGATGCAATCCATCGCTGGCGCCTACACAGACATCCTCCCAGACAACCTCGTGCTCGCTGTGAATGAGGGAATGATAGGTTATGCAGCGGCCTCCAGAGAGACACAGCTCAGCAACGACGTTTCTAAAGACCCCCACTATGTGCGCAAGGCGAAGGAGGATACCAGATCGGAACTCGCGGTTCCAATCAAGAGTGGTAGTAAAGTCATCGGTGTGCTCGACCTCCAAGATGATGAACTTGGGGCCTTCGATGAGATTGATATGACCACTATGGAGACCCTCAGCACCCAGATCGCCAAGGCCATTGAGAATGCACACCTCTTCCAGGCCGAGCGCAAGAGGTCCGCCCAGTTGGCTACAGTGTCCAAAGTAGCTGAAAGCATCGCTTCCATACTGGATCCGCACGAGGTGCTGCATAGAACCGTGGAAATGATCACGCAAAACTTTGGCTATTATTATGCGAGCATTATGCTGCTCGAGACAGAATCCAGCGAACTGGTTTTCGAGGCCGGCGCGGGCGGCTTCGCGAACAGAACGCCCTCTGATTTCCGACAGAAGCTCAAGGAAGGAATGATAGGATGGTCAGCCTATCTAGGAGAGACCATTCTGGCCAACGACGTGAGACAAGAGCCACGCTACTTTCCCGCCTACCTAACCGATACACAGTCGGAACTGGACATACCTCTCAAGTATCACGACAGGGTGATCGGTGTGTTGGATCTTCAGAGCAGAGAGCTCAACGCCTTCGACGAGCACGACGTGATAGCCATGGAGACCTTAGCGGGTCACATCACCGCTGCAATTGAGAATGCTCGGCTGCACGAGGAGACGCAGCAGCGGGCACTGGAACAAGAGACTCTGCGAGAGGCCGCGCTGGCTATGACTACCGCGCTGGAGCGGAACAAAGTGGTCGAGCGTATACTGGCGCAACTACAAGAAGTTGTGCCTTACGATACTGCTTCAGTACAATTACTCCAAGACGACAAATTAAGGATCGTAGGAGGGCGAGGTTTCCCCAATTTAGAGGATCTGTTGGATTTTACCTTCGATCTTGCCTCGAAGAATAACCCTAATCGAGAGGTGATTCACAATCGGGCACCCTTTATTGTGGAGGATGCTCCAGCAATGTACAAGGAGTTCCGCCGCGACCCTCACTCTCAGGCCCACATCCGCTCATGGCTGGGGGTGCCAATGATAGTTGGTGATCAATTGATCGGCATGATCGCTCTCGACAAACACGAAGCGGATTTCTATACTGAAGAGCACGCCCGGCTGGCTGAGGCCTTCGCTGCTCAGGCCGCCGTAGCTTTTGAGAACGCACGGCTTTACGGAGAACTGCGCGGCTACGCTGACCACCTAGAGGAACGAGTGACGGAGCGGACGGAGCAATTGAGAGCACAGTTCGCACAATTGGAAGCGATCTTAGATAGCACTGTCGACGGCATCGTCGTCACCAGCGCCGACGGCGAGCTTATCTTGGCCAACCATGTCTTCCAAACGTGGATCCATCAGACATTCTCCCCTAAAGAGGCGGAACTGCTTCAAGAGGGAGTAAAAGATTTAGTCAGACAGACTCTTAGCCCCCGATCCAAGCCAGAGAAAGAGAAACGCCCTAGAAAGGTGCTCGAACTGACCGGCCTCGATCTGGAGCTGATCGCGGCCCCGATCATTGAATCTGACACAAGCTGGGCTAAGGCCGTAGTCGCGATCCACGACGTCAGCCACCTCAAGGCCCTGGATCGCATGAAGTCCCGATTTGTGTCCAATGTCTCACACGAACTGCGCACACCGATCACGACGATAAAGCTATACGCTCATTTGATGAAGGAACAACCGGAGAACTGGCGGGAATATCTGGCACCCCTGGACAGGGAAGCAGACCATCAGGTGCAATTAGTGGAGGACATCCTAGAAATCTCCCACGCGGATGTTGGAAGACTAGAGGTGGATCCCAGGCCAACAGACCTGAACACGTTGATCGATATCCTCATAGATAACCACGAGACACGGATCCGTGAGCGAGGACTGACCCTGGAGTGCCGAAAGATAGAGAAAGGGCCAACTGCCCTGCTGGATCCCCAGCGCATCATGCAGGTACTGAACAACCTGATGATGAACGCGATCCGGTACACGCCAGAAGAAGGCAGCATAACGATCTCAACAGACGAAGCAAATTCACACGGGCGCACATGGGCCACAGTGACGGTGAAAGATACTGGAATGGGCATTCCAGAGGAAGAGCTCCCCCACATCTTCGAACGTTTCTTTCGCGGGGAGAGACCACGGATGATGCAAACTTCCGGAACCGGCTTGGGGCTAGCGATTGTGAAAGAGATCGTGGAGCTACATGGGGGGCTCGTTACAGTGGAAAGTGAGGTCGATGTGGGAAGCGAGTTCACCGTCTGGTTGCCAATGCCCGATGAATTGCCTTAGAGTAAAGTCGCACTCATAGATACCAGGAGAATACCTATGCTCGCCGTTATCTTAGCCGCCGGACGCGGCACGAGGCTACACCCGCTCACTACTGATCGGTCCAAGGCTATGTTGCCCATCGCTGGAAAGCCGATGATTGAACGTGTAATGGCAATGCTCGAACGCGGCGGTGCTGAGCGGTTCATCGTCGTAATACATCCCGAAGATCACGCCATGCATCAATATCTACGACAAAGGGCCAATCGAGTGCGTTTAGCCCAGCAAGAACAACGCTTGGGTATGGTCCATGCCCTTGAGTGCGCCGCTCCTCTTATCAGAGAGGAAGGATCTCCCGCGTTTCTACTTGCTTCATGCGATAATCTATACCCCGAAGAACACGTCACCGCCCTGATCAATCATCAGCGCGAGGCCGAGCTGGATGCTGTGCTTACATTGTTACAAGTACCGCGTAAGCGCGCGTCCGCCACTGCCGTTGTGCTCCTGAAGGATGACCGCGTAACAAACATTGTCGAGAAGCCCAGTCCCGATGAGATCCCCGCTGACAAAGCCAAGTTTACAGGAGCACCGGCGCTTTACGCTCTTTCACAACGTGTGATAGACTATCTGCCCCAAGTAAAGTTCTCTTCACGCGGCGAGCGGGAATTCCCCGAAGCTCTACGCCTGTTGATAGAAGATGGAGGGATCGTAGGAGGACAACGAGTGGAAGAGCGAATGACATTGACCCATCCGAAGGATCTGCTGAGGCTAAACCGCTACTTCTTGCGACAGGATCCGTCATGCGCCACCATTGAGGCCAAAATGGCCACTGACATCGTCGTCCATTCGCCGGTGCGCATCGAAGCCGGGGCAAAGATCGGCGCGAAGTGTCACATCGGGCCTGAAGTTTATCTTGAAGCTGGATCCCGCATCGGTGAGGGTGCTAGGTTGCATCGCGCCGTCGTCATGCGAGGCGCAACTGTCGAGCAGAACGCTACCATCGCGGATACCGTGATTGACTGAAGTTCCCACATGAAAAAGACCCCGAGGGACTTGAAAGCCCCTGGGGCCGCTTTTTTCGCGACAGCTCCAGCAGTGAACTACAAATCCGGTATAGTGCGTCGAAGCGCCTCATACTGATCCAGCCCCCTCCCGGCCCCCAACGCCACGCAGGCCATAGGAGCATCGGCCACATAAGCGGCCACTCCCGTCTCTCTAGTGACCAATTCGTCCACTTTCCGTAGAAGAGCCCCCCCTCCGATTAAAACCATGCCCCTATCTATCACGTCCGAGGAAAGCTCTGGGGGCGTCCGCTCCAACACAGCTTTGATCATATCAATCATCGCGGAAAGAGGCTCAGACAAAGCTTCTGCTACCTCCTCGGATGAGATAGTGATGCGGTGCGGCAAGCCGGCGACCTGATCGCGACCCTGTACGTCAATCGTAAGCTCCTCATCAAGGGGGAGCGCGGCGCCGACGCGGATCTTGATCTTCTCGGCAGTCATATGGCCGATCATGAGGTTGTACTTGCGGCGCACGTAAGCCATGATAGCCTCATCCATGCGCACACCGCCCACACGGACGGAATTCGCCACCACGATACCGTTCAGGGCCACGACAGCGGCCTCCGTCGTCCCGCCGCCCATATTCACCACCATGTTGCCTGCCGGTGTGCTGACCGGCAGGCCAGCCCCGATAGCCCCAGATAACGGCTCTGGTATCAAGTGAGCGCGGCTAGCGCCGGCGTCTAAAGCCGCTTCGCGCACAGCCCTTTTCTCCACGCTGGTCACGCCAAAGGGAGTGCTGATCATCACGCGCGGTTTGAAAAGATTGAACCTTCCACAAGCCTTGCGGATGAAGTATTCCAACATACGCTGAGTCACGCGATAATCGGCGATGACGCCATCCCGCATCGGCCTCAACACCTGGATGGTTCCCGGCGTGCGACCGAGCATCGCGCGAGCCTCTTCACCCACCGCTCTGATGCGGTATTCTTCTGGGGAGATGGCGACCATAGAGGGCTCCTGGAGAACAATCCCTTTACCGCGCACGTAGACCAGAACATTGACGGTGCCCAGATCGATCCCTAATTGCTTAGAAAGCATACCTCTTCCACCTAATCTCCCTCACCAAAAGCGATCGGTTCGCTTCGATCCCGACGGCCTCGGCGCTCCCGCGCTAGCTTGAGACGTACCCGTGAGCGACGCAGGGCTATCTCCGTCAAGCGCCGTTCATCGGGTGGCGCTTCTTTCAGCATCTCCAGAGCACGCTGGCGCGCCTCCTCCGCCCGCTCAACGTCGATCTCCTCAGCCCGCTCTGCCACATCGGCCAAGACGATCACCTCATCGGGAAGAACGTGCATAAAACCGCCGTGGATGGCAAAGGCATATTCCTCCTCACCGACTCTAAAGCGCATCTCGCCAACCCCTAATTGAGTGATGAAAGGCGAATGACTTGGCAAAATACCCAACTGACCATCGATCCCGGGCGCTAGCACAAGATCAACCTCGCCGCTGTACAACTCGCCTTCTGGAGAGACAACGGTCAACTCTAAACCTGCCACATATCCCCCAATCCGACGGCTTATAAGCCGCCTCCGCTATATAGCAATCCAACTTCGAGAATTTCAGCAGGCCGGGCTTACACACCCGGCAATCCTGATGAGGAAACCATTACGCCACCATCATTCGTTCGGCCTTCTTCACTGCCTCATCTATACTCCCCACCATGTAGAAAGCATCCTCCGGAAGATCATCGTGCTTGCCCTCCAGAATCTCGCGGAAGCCGCGTACCGTCTCTTCAATGGGAACATAGCGCCCCTTGCGCCCCGTAAACCGCTCAGCGACAAACATCGGCTGGGAACAGAACTTCTCGATGCGCCGCGCCCGCGCGACGGTTGCCTTGTCCTCCTCCGAGAGCTCCTCGATGCCCAGGATGGCAATGATGTCCTGCAAATCCTTGTAGCGCTGGAGCACCTCCTGGACCTCGCGGGCGGTTTCGTAGTGCTCCTCGCCCACTACGCGCGGGTCGAGGATGCGCGAGGTTGAAGTCAGTGGATCCACCGCCGGATAAATACCCTTCTCGACGATGGAACGTTCCAGCACGATGGTGGCATCCAGATGGGCGAAGGTCGCTACCGGGCCGGGATCGGAATAGTCATCAGCCGGCACATAGACCGCCTGCATCGAGGTGATGGAGCCTTTCTTGGTGCTGGTGATGCGCTCCTGTAATTCTCCCATATCGGTGCCCAGCGTGGGCTGGTAGCCAACGGCGCTGGGCATACGGCCCAGCAAGGCCGAAACTTCCATCCCGGCCATCACGAAGCGATAGATGTTATCGATGAACAGCAACACATCTCTACCGTGATCGCGGAAATACTCAGACAAGGTCACTCCGGTCAACCCGACGCGGAAACGCACACCGGGCGGCTCGTTCATCTGGCCGAAGACCATCGCCGCCTGGTCGAGCACGCCCATCTCGCCAAGGGCGTTGTAAAATTCAGTTCCCTCACGGGTGCGCTCCCCAACCCCGGCGAAGACGGAGACACCCTCATGATACTCGGCCATAGTGTACATCAACTCGGTGACGATGACCGTCTTACCCACACCCGCGCCGCCAAAGACGCCGGTCTTACCGCCACGCGTGAATGGCGCGACCAGGTCGACCACTTTCATCCCCGTCTCGTGAAATTCACTGCGGGTGGCTTGATCCTCAAATTCCGGTGCGGGGCGATGGATGGGATAATATTGGGATGCCTCTACCGCACCCTTCTCATCGATGGGCTCACCCAGGACGTTGAAGATGCGCCCCAAAGTGGCCTCCCCAACAGGAACCGTGATGGGCTGACCTGTGTTGATCACGGGCATACCCCGCCGCAAGCCATCGGTGGTATCCATCGCCACACAGCGCACCCAGTTATTCGGCAACTGGTGCTCGACCTCCAACACCAGCTTGTCGCCGTTATCAAGAGGCACTTCCAGCGCGTTGTAAAGCTTCGGCAGATGCTCAGGTGGAAAAGTCACGTCCACCACCGCGCCCTTGATCTGTACAATTTTGCCTTTCATTCTGTCATTCATAGGACCCCACTTAGTAAAACGTGAAACGTATTGCGTAAGACGTTCCTCCAGTCGCTAATCGTTAATCGCAATTCGCCATTCTCTATTCCGCCGCTCAAGCGCTGGCGGCTGTCCGCTGCTGGGCAAGCGCCTCCGCTCCTCCCGCGATGTCCAGAATCTCGCGCGTGATAGAGCGCTGACGGGCCTTGTTATAGTCCAAAGTCAGATCATCAACCAATTCAGCAGCATTATCAGTCGCGTTGCGCATCGCCACCATACGCGCTGAATGCTCGCTGGCTTGAGATTCGAGGATCGCTTGATAAACTTGAAGCTCGGTGAAACGAGGCAATATCTCGTCCAAAATTGTCCTGACGTCAGGCTCGTAGATGTACTCCAGCACGCGGCTCGGCTGCACGTTGATGATATGCTCCGCCAGCGCTTGTGTCTCCATCTCGACCGGACGGAGGGGTAGCAATCGCTGTATGACCGGACGCTGTCTCAACATATTGATGAAATCGGTGTAGGCCAAATAAACCTCATCCACCCGCCCCTCAAGGAACTCCTCGATGGCGGTGCGGGCAATGGCGGAGACGCTGGGTAAGGAGGGGGCCGGTTCCAGATCGTGGAACTCTGCCACAATGTCCGCTCCCATACGCCAGAGCAAATCGCGCCCCTTCTTCCCAACAGCGACATAATGCACAGGAAGACCGTGATTCTTGACAAAGTCCAGCGCCGTCTGCAAGATGTTGTGATTGTAAGCGCCGCATAGACCGCGGTCGCCGGTGAGCAGAACTACCAAAGACTTCTCCATCGGCTTTCGCGTGGTCAATAGAGGATGCAAGGTCTCGTCGACCGCAGCGCCCAGATTGATAATAACCTCCCATGCCTCGCTGGTATAAGCCCTCGACTTTAGCACAGCTTCTTGCGCTCGCCGAACTTTCGAAGCCGAAACAGCCTGGAGCGCCTTGGTCACCTGCCCCATATTGCGGATGGACTGGATGCGTCGCTTTATCTCACGTGCCGTGGCCACAAATCTCCCTCCAAGTCCAAGAGGCTAACCTCAACCTCAGTCTTAACCTCAACTCTCATGCAGTCCAACTGGCGTTGAAAGACTCCAGAGCGGTCTTTAATTTGTCCTCCAGCTCTTCAGTAAGCTCTTTCTCCTCGGCGATCTGATCAACGACAGGGGAATGCTTGGCCCGCATAAAGGCCAACAGGTTCTCCTCATACTGTCGCATCTTCTCCAGAGGCACATCATCGCAGTAACCGTGCGTGCCCGCATAGATGATTATCACTTGCTCCGCAAGAGGTACAGGCTCATACTGGGGCTGCTTGAGGATTTCTGTGAGGCGCTGCCCCCGCTCCAGGCGGCGTTGTGTGGAAGGATCCAGATCAGAACCGAACTGGGCGAAGGCGGCCAGTTCACGGAACTGGGCCATCTCCAAGCGGAGCTGACCGGCCACCTGCTTCATCGCCTTACTCTGAGCATCGCCGCCCACGCGCGAGACGGAGATACCGACGTTGATCGCCGGGCGAATGCCAGCGTTGAACAGATCCGTCTCCAGGTAAATCTGGCCGTCGGTGATGGAGATGACGTTGGTGGGAATGTAAGTCGCCAGATCGCCCAACTGAGTCTCGACGATGGGCAGCGCGGTCAAACTGCCGCCGCCCAAATCAGCGTGCAGTCGAGCCGCCCGCTCCAGCAGCCGGGAATGGAGATAGAAGATATCGCCGGGGTAAGCCTCTCGACCAGGGGGACGGCGCAGCAGAAGGCTGACCTGTCGGTAGGCCCATGCGTGCTTGGTAAGATCGTCATAGACAATCAGGGCATCCTTGCCTTGTTCCATGAACTCCTCGCCCATAGCACAGCCGGCGTAGGGAGCGATATACTGCAAAGCTGCCGGCTCCGACGCCGAGGCGACGACTACAATAGTATTGCTCAACGCGCCATGCTCCTCAAGCGTGGACATCACCTGGGCCACCTGGGCCCTCTTCTGCCCGATTGCCACGTAAATGCAAATCAAATCCTTGTCCCGCTGGTTGATGATAGCATCCAAAGCAATGGCGGTCTTGCCGGTCTGGCGATCGCCGATGATCAACTCGCGCTGACCGCGCCCGATGGGGATCATGGCGTCGATGGCCTTGATGCCCGTCTGCACCGGTGTATCCACATTTTGGCGCTTGACCACGCCAGGGGCAATGCGCTCAACGGGCCGTTGCCGATTGGCATTGATGGGACCCTTGCCATCCACAGGGTGTCCCAAAGCATCGACGACACGACCAAGGAGGGAATCACCCACAGGAACGGAGACGATCCGACCAGTGCCTCGCACCGTGTCCCCCTCTTCAATATCGGTATAGTCGCCCACGATGATGACACCCACGTTATTCGCCTCCAGGTTGAAAGCGATACCGGGAATGCCGCCTTCGAACTCGACCAACTCGTTCATGCGGATGTTAGCCAGGCCCGAAGTACGCGCTATGCCGTCGCCGACCTCGACAACGGTTCCCACGCCCACAGTTTCGATGGCTGGCTGGAAATCCTCGATCTGTTTAAGAAGGGTGAGGGTTAAATCCTGCAAAGTATCCTGGGTTAGAGTTTCGACCATAGTTTCCTCTTATTGGGGTTGTATGTTAACAGCTCTCATTTTCAGGGGCAAAGCGTGAAAATGATACACGATTTCAGGGGATTTGTCCAGCGATGGAGCATGGGTTTCAAAAAATAGAAATCTCTGGTAATATATGCCTTGGTCATTTTAACCGAGGAGATAAAACATGTCCAGAAACAAATTTGATGTCTTGATCGTCGGCGCTGGACCGGCCGGCATATTCGCCGCATTGGAATTGAGTCAACAATCCAACCTCCGAGTCGCCATCCTAGACAAAGGCCCGGATATCAACCGACGCCACTGCCCCGCTCGTGATCCGGGGGGAAAATGCCGCCATTGCCGACCTTGCGCCATCATGTCCGGCTGGGGAGGAGCCGGTGCTTTCTCCGACGGCAAGCTCACGCTCTCCCCGGCTGTCGGCGGGCGCCTGGCCCAAATTCTGGGCCAAAAACAAGCCGAACAACTGATCAAACACGTGGACGATATATACGTTCACTTCGGCGCGCCGGGGCCGATATATGGTATCCGCAACGACGCCATCGAAGCTCTGGAGAAAAAAGCCGCCAAGGCCGGACTGAGATTCATCTCTGTCCCCATCCGCCACATCGGCACCGAGCGCTGCGCCACGATCATGCAAGGGATGCAGGATACGCTGCTCCAAAGTGGAGTCTCCGTCAGAACACGCACGCCAGTGAGACGCATCTTGACCCAAAACGGGCAGGTCATAGGATTGGAGACGGAAGAGGGAGAGCGGCTAGAGGCCGAAGTAGTCATCGTAGCTCCAGGACGTGAGGGAGCAGCATGGCTGAAGTCCACGGCCCAGGGCCTAGGGCTCACGCTGGGCCGCAATCCGGTAGATCTGGGCGTGCGGGTAGAGCTGCCGGCCGTCGTGCTGGAGCCGATCACCGAATTGGTGTATGAATCTAAGTTCATTTACTATTCCTACGCCTTCGATGATAGAGCACGGACTTTCTGTATGTGCCCTTACGGAGAAGTCAGCACCGAATTCGCCGACGACGTGATGACCGTCAACGGGCACTCCTTTGCACACCATCGGACGGCAAACACTAATTTCGCCATCCTGGTCAGCAAAACCTTCACAGAGCCCTTCGACGATCCCATCGCCTACGGGAAGAGTATCGCTCGTCTGGCCAATCTCCTCGGCGACGGGGTGATCGTCCAACGCTTAGGCGATCTGGAAAGCGGCCGACGCTCTACGCACCGGCGCCTCTCCCGCTCCATCGTCACGCCCACGCTGCCCAGCGCCACGCCAGGCGATTTGAACCTCGTGCTCCCCTATCGATATGTAGTGGACATCCTAGAGATGATCCACGCGCTGGACAAGATCGCCCCAGGCGTGGCAAACCGTCACACGCTTCTCTACGGCGTGGAAGTAAAGTTCTACTCCAGCCGCCTAAAGCTGACGCCGGAAATGGAGACCGAAGTCGAGGGGCTTTTCGCCTGTGGGGATGGAGCGGGCGTGACTCGCGGCTTGGTGCAAGCTTCCGCATCGGGGCTGGTAGCTGCACGGGCAGTCCTCCACCGCTAAAAGCGCCTGTAAGTAGCGTTTCCAGCCGCTGTGGTTACCACCGGCCTCGATATCGGTCAGCGTAAGCGCGCGGCGGGCGGGCGATGAGACGAATCACCGCCAAGCCAAAGACAAATCCCCCGATGTGGGCCCACCAGGCCACTCCGCCACTTTGGAAGAAATTGGCCGCCGACAAAGCGGCGATGCCATTGAACAACTGGGAGACGAACCAGAAACCCAGATATACCAAGGCAGGGATCTCAACCATACGAAGGAAATAAAAAATTGGCACAAGCGTGAGCACACGGGCGTGAGGATAAAGGATCAGGTAGGCTCCCAGCACACCAGCGATGGCACCACTGGCTCCTACTGTCGGGATCGATGATCCTCTGTAGGCGACCAGATGCGCACCACTGGCCGCTAAGCCGCTGAGTAGATAAAACAAGGCGTAGAGCACGGAGCCCGTTTGATCCTCAATATTATCGCCGAAGATGTAAAGGGCCAACATATTGGAGATTAGGTGCCACCACCCTCCATGCAGAAACATAGAGGTGAACAGCGGCACCCAACGGCCCAGCCCAGCGCCTTGCCAAAAATCGGCTGGGACCAGGCCATAAAGAGCGATAAGCTGATCAAGTTGCTCTGGTCCCAGAAGGCTCTCGGATAGAAAAACGAGCACATTAAGGCCGATGATCGCCGTGTTGACGATGGGAAAACGACGAGAAGGAATATTATCGCGCAAAGGGATCACAAGCTATCTCCTTTTTGTCCTATGTACAGGTTCATTGTACCTAGATAAGTGGAAGTGAGCAAGTGAACGGGTTTGCAGGTTGCAAGTCCGCAAGTTTACGGTTTTGTATGTGGAGTACGGGAGGCAAAATGAGAATCTATGACCGTCGGCGACGTGTACCTTTTTCCAAAATAGCCCATACCTTCTCCATCGTCGCCCGCGATGAGGAGAGCGGCGAGATGGGCGTAGCGGTGCAATCTCACTGGTTCTCAGTCGGATCGGTGGTAACTTGGGCCGAGGCTGGCGTGGGCGCTGTGGCGACACAGGCGCTGGTTGAGGTCAGCTACGGGCCGCAGGGGCTGGCCCTGATGCGAGCCGGTCGTTCGGCGCATGAAGCGCTGGAGAGCTTGCTGAAAGATGACGAGGGACGAGAGCTCCGTCAAGTGGCAATGGTGGACTCCAAGGGGCACGCGGTCGCTCACACTGGAACGCGCTGTGTAGCCGATGCTGGCCACGAGACTGGCGCTAGTTTCTCCGCCCAGGCCAATATGATGGCCTCCCCCACCGTCTGGTCGGAGATGGCCCGCGCCTACCGCGAGGCCGAAGGAGACCTCGCTGCACGCATGCTCGCGGCTCTGGAGGCCGGGCAAGCCGCTGGGGGCGACATCCGTGGCAAACAGAGCGCTTCCATCCTCATCGTCAAGGCCGAATCGAGCGGCCGCCCTTGGGCCGACACGGTGATGGATTTGCGCGTGGAGGATCACACAAAGCCGATCCAAGAGCTACACCGTTTGGTAGGGCTCCATCGCGCATACCAACGCATGAACCGAGGCGATGAGCTTCTGGGAGCTGGTCGGACGGAAGATGCACTACACGAATATCGTGCCGCTGCCGAGATGGTGCCAGAGATCGAGGAACTGCCATTCTGGCACGCGGTCACGTTAGCCGATCTAGGACAGTTGGAGGAAGCCTTGCCCATCTTCCGCGAAGTGTTTGCCAAGAACGCTGACTGGGCAACGCTGTTGAAACGTCTTCCCCAGGTCGGAATGCTGCGCGACGATCCACAGATGATGGAGCGTATTATGGCCATGGCGCCATGATCCGCCCCCATAGTCATAAGTGGGGCTGAATTTCCCACCTGCCGCTTCCAGAACGATCAAGATGTTGCAGGTTTAGACCCATAGGGGTATAATTATAATCGAGTTGGACGTAAACGCTTGCTAGAAAGATAATAGATGAAGCGGGCGTCAAGAAGCGCCCGCTTTTGAGTGAGAGTGTATAAATGAACTGGAACATCATTCTTTGGCTGGTCGGCACCGCAGTGACTATTATGGGGCCGCTCATCTTGATTCACGAGTTGGGACACTTTATCCTTGCCAAATTGGCCGGGGTACGTGTCGAGGAATTCGGCTTCGGCTTTCCTCCTCGCATGGTGAAGCTATGGCGCGGCAAAGGCTATTTGAAGATCGGCAGCACACGGGTAGAGGTGCCCTCCTGCCAAGAGTTACCCTCCGAACTAGAGGTTAATTCACTGGTAAACGCGATCACGCAGCGACGCAACGATGGCTCTTATGTCCTGCGCAGTTTGGAGATACTTGATGATACGGAGGATGTGAAACCCCGGCGAAAGATCGTGGAAGAAGGCGTGAATATGCGCGGCGTACTAACCGCATTGGAGCCCGGCACAATCTACAGCCTCAACTGGCTGCCGATGGGCGCTTTCGTCAGGATGACGGGCGAGGAAGACCCATCTGATCCTCGCAGCCTGGCCGCTCAGCCCAAACGCTGGCGCCTGGCCACCTTGGCCGCGGGACCAGTGCTAAATCTCATCGTCGCGGTACTGCTACTTGTCGGAGCCTACGCCACCGGCATTCCCACAAAGTGGCATGTCGAAATCGCCCGTGTAGAAGAGGGAACCGCCGCCGATGAAGCTGGCCTACAACAGGGCGATGTAATAACCGTCATCGATGGGGAGCGCATCGACGAGGGATTGCTCGAGATGCGCGACATAATCCGCGCCGCTCCAGAGAAACCCCTGCAATTCACCGTGCTGCGCGGGGGAGAGAAAATTACCCTGAAAGCCACGCCTCGACGCTCATCCGATGGCTACGGATTCTTGGGCATTTTGATGTCGCCTTGGCCCGACCGACAGGGAATAGAGCGTTACTCCATCCCTAGAGCATTCAGCACAGGGTTCCAAACCTTGGCTATGGCGACGAAGAGAACACTGGAACTACCCTTGCTCCTCATACAAGGAGGAAGCAGCGCTCAAGAAGCGCGTCCGGGCAGTATGATCGCGATCAGCCAGATGATGGCCCTCGCCGTGCAGCAGAGTCTCGAATGGAATCTGCTATTTCCCAGCTTGCAAACTGCATCGCTAATCAGCCTGGCTCTGGGCCTTACCAACTTGCTGCCTCTCCCAGCCCTCGACGGGGGGCGCATCCTATTTGTGCTCATCGAAGCCGTGCGCGGTCGCCGTGTCCCTCCTCAACAGGAGGCAATAATCCATTTCGTAGGTATGATGATCTTGATCGGACTGATGCTTATCGTGATGCTTCAGGACATAACCAATCCCATCCTGCCCTGGTCGCTTTTGTCGAAATAGAGATGCGGGCGCAAAGCTTAATATGAAAGACTTGCTTAACACCTTGTTGAATGAACTGAATGAAAAAGCTGAGATGCCGGATCAGGCCATGCTCTACAGCCTCTCCAACCTCGAAACTGAGGAGGCAGAGCACTTATGTGAGACCTGGGGCTGCTTGCCTACCGCGTTACGCAGAAATTTGATCACACAGTTGACGGAGATTGCAGAGAAAGACATCACGGTCAACTTCGGCGCGGTCTTCCGCATAGGAATAGAGGACACCGATTCTAAAGTGCGAGCGACGGCAATTGATGGGCTTTGGGAGGATAAAGATGTACGGCTGGTGCCACGCTTGGCTGAACGCCTGAAAAGAGACAAAGCTGTCGATGTACGGGCCGCAGCGGCTACATCTCTGGGCCGTTTCGTCCTCCTGGGCGAGCTGGAAAAGATTCGTCCCAAACCAATGAAGCTGGCTTACAAAACCCTGTTGAGCGCGTGCCAGGCTCAAGGCGAGCATATGGAAGTGCAGCGCCGCGCGCTAGAATCCCTGGCCTACGTGGGCAACGATACGGTAGTGGCTTTGATTGAAGAAGCATATGAGGCACCAGAGGAAAAGATGCGCATCAGCGCGGTGTTTGCAATGGGACGCAGCGCTGATACGCGCTGGGAATATCACGTGCAACAGGAGCTCTTCAATCCCAACCCTGAGATGCGCTACGAGGCAGCGCGTGCCTGCGGTGAGCTACAACTATCCGAATCTGTACCCCAGCTTGAGGAGTTGACGGATGACGCGGACACCGAGGTACAGGAGGCCGCCTTGTGGGCCCTGGGACAGATTGGAGGAGATAAAGCTCGAGAGATTCTGGAATATTACTCCGAAGTGGAAAATGAAGCTTTACGGGCCGCGGCACATGACGCACTGGAAGAATTGGAATTTCTACATGGCGACCTATCAGAGCTCTTCCATTTCTTGATGGAAGAACCTGAATGGTGAGCGAGGAATGAAAGACTATGGTAAAGGAATGGCGAAAGGGGAAAAATGGAACCTCCTTGCCAAGAAGGCAAGGGAATCCATGTTTCACGGCCATTCTGCTAACCATAATCCTAACTATAGTCTTAACCCTGACGCAAGGGCTCTCATACCCAGACGCCTACGCTCAAATTCAACTCCAGTCTCAATCTCAACGCCAGGCCCAATCCCCAGCGCGGTCAAGCGATAACATCACGGTACTCGAAAATGGCGCCACTCATTCCTTCGCTCAACATATCACCTTCACTTTGCACGTAGCCTCCGATAATAACATAACGGAAATCTATCTCTTCTTACGCGCTAAAAGTAATAAGGAAGCGCAGACGATTCCGCTGAACATCACAGAGGCCCAGCGTGAATTGAAGACCGAGTACAAGTACAACCTGCGCCTCAATCCTCTGCCCCCATTTGCCACCATCAATTACTGGTGGCAGGTCGAAGATGCAGAAGGGGATAAACTGATCACGGAACCTAAACAATTCACATATTCAGATAATCGCTTCAAATGGGAGGAGCAAACCGCCGATGGCATCACGGTTCATTGGATAGAGGGGCGAGGCGATCCGGCCTTCGTGCAGATGGCGCTCGACGTATCTCGGAACAGTGTGGCGGACATCAACGCAGAGCTAAAGGCACCGATACCGGATCCGTTCGACATCTACATTTATGATACAGCACGCAATCTTGAGGCAGCAATGCTGCTCGCCGGACGCAATTGGGTGAGCGGACAAGCACACCCGGAAATAGGTGCGATACTCGTCTCCATCCCCCTGGAAGCAGGCTACACTTCCCGCATGAAGCGCTACTTACCACACGAGATCACCCACTTACTGCTCTACCAGGCCGTCACGCCGACCGGCTACGACTATGTACCTGAATGGCTGGATGAAGGGCTAGCCACCACCAATGAACAGCTACCAACGACCGAGTACACCGTAGCGCTGGAAAGAGCTCGTGAGGAAGGAGAGCTTATCCCACTGAAGGAGTTGTGCGTTCCATTCTCGCCCAATGCGCAGACGGCGACACTGGCTTATGCACAAAGCGGCAGTGTGGTGAAGTTTATTCGAGAACGGTATGGAGCACAGGGCATCCGCAAACTACTGGCTGCTTACGCCAATGGCGCCAGTTGCACCAGCGGGGTGGAAGAAGCATTCAATATCAGTTTCAATGGCCTAGAGATGGCTTGGCGGGCCAGCATGGAGCCCCAAGCACCGTGGCGAGCCTGGGTAAGCCAGATCGGTGTGTGGATCGGCCTATGGCTGCTGACATTGCTGATAGCTGTGCCGATGATCGGGTGGCTGAGGCGCGTGGACTAGAGGCCTCGAAGGGAAAGAACCTATGTCTGGAATCGTCGTCTTGGACGTGGAGACGCAATATGCCGCCAATGAGGTAGGCGGTTGGGGCAACATCCGCGATATGCGCTTGGCCGTGGCCGTGACCTATCACGCCGAAGAGGAGGCCTATCGCGTTTATACCGAGCAACAGGCCAACCAACTCATCGCCGCGCTGCGGGAAGCGGATTTGATAATTGGCTATAACGTCATCCGCTTCGACTACGAAGTCCTGCGGGCCTACACGGACGACGCGCTGGATGACCTGCCGACAGTGGATATGTTGCAGCATCTGCATCGCACGCTAGGCTGGCGGCTGAAACTGGATGACGTAGCAGCCGCGACGCTGGGCGAGGGCAAGAGCGCCGATGGATTGCAAGCCGTGCGCTGGTTCAGGCAGGGGCTGGTGGATCGGGTCATCGATTATTGCAAACGTGACGTCGAGGTGACCTGGCGCGTCTACGATTTCGGCCGGTGCAACGGGCATGTGCTGTACCGCGACCGCAATTGGCGCATCCGGAAAGTACCAGTGGTGTGGTGAGTAAGACGTGAATGGTGCCGAGATGAGAAATTTTGAACCCGCTTATCTATCATTGCATCGCTCCGATGAACTGAAGCGACGTGTGAGCATCGCTTACGAGCACTTGCACGATTGCGACCTCTGCGGGCGCAAGTGTCATATTGATCGCTATGAGCAAGTCGGAAGCTGCAACACCGGAGCACGAGCGGTCGTCTCCAGCTATGGCCCACACTTCGGGGAGGAGGATCCACTGCGCGGCCACCAAGGCTCAGGCACCATCTTCTTCGCCTGGTGCAATCTGAACTGCCAGTATTGCCAGAACTACGAAATCAGCCAACGTGGACAAGGTCACAAGATAGAGCCGGAGGAGTTAGCCCGGATGATGCTCTCTCTCCAAGAGCGTGGCTGTCACAACATCAACCTCGTCTCACCCACGCACGTCACGGCACAGATTCTGGCTGGCCTCCTCATCGCCACCGAGGCCGGGTTACGCCTGCCGCTGGTCTGGAACACCGGCGGCTATGATTCTCTCATCACGTTGGAACTGCTCGACGGCGTAGTGGATATTTATATGCCGGACATGAAATATGCCGAAGCAGCGGTGGGCCGTAAGTACTCCAAGGTTGAAAATTACCCAGCGGTCAATCAGGCCGCGGTCAAGGAAATGCACCGACAAGTAGGGGATTTGAAACTGGATAAGGACGGCATCGCGCTGCGCGGGCTACTGGTGCGCCATCTGGTGCTACCGGAAGGGCTGGCCGGGACTCCCGAAGTGGCGCGTTTTCTGGCCGAAGAAGTATCAAGCGATACCTACATCAATGTGATGGATCAATATCGCCCCTGCTACAAGGCCCACGACCTGCCACCGCTTGATCGCTCAACCACAAGATCAGAATATGAACACGCTCTACAGCAAGCCCACGAGGCCGGCTTACATCGTTTCGACAAACGGGAACCGCGGTCCTTTCGTGTCTTATGGGGTATGTGAGGAGGAGACTCAAACTATGAGCGAAACGAATAGACAAGACGAAAAAAAACGTGTACATGCCATCGTTCACGGTCGTGTACAAGGTGTTGGCTTTCGCTATAGCACTATCCGCACCGCTCAGGACCTTGATCTGACCGGCTGGGTCGCCAATCGTCGGGATGGTACCGTGGAGGCTGTCGCCGAAGGGCCACGCGAGGCGCTGAAAAAGCTCGTCGGATTCCTCCACCAGGGGCCGCCATCTGCGATGGTGACAAACGTGGACATAAAGTGGAAGTCACCGACCGATGAGTTCGCGGGCTTCCGAACACGCTATCTATGAAAAGAAACCCAGAGCAATTAGCCTGGATTATTCTGCTGGCATCTTTTTTCACCTGTATCGCTCTCTCAGTCGCGACGCCGCTGAGCATCCGCTGGTATATTCGGAACGCCCGTATCGGACAACAAGTTGTCCTGGAAGTCCAACAAGCCCCACTAAGCGTCACTTTGGCCGGTCGAGGGCGACCGATTTCTGTGGCCGAGGACCGGGATCACATCCCCGAGGGAACGATCATCAAGACCAACGCCACCTCTGGACGGTTCGTGATCTACCGTCCTCAAAATGGGGCGGAACCACCTCTCGCCACACTCCAAATCTACAACGATACAGAGGCCACACTCATGTCTGCGCACTCCCCCCGCTTTGTAAACGCCAGCCACTTGCCCCACCAAATCGGGTTGGACGTAAAGCGCGGGCGGGTGCGCATCAATATCCTGGGCAGCGATGACAGGGCTACAGTCGTTCGCGTAGAAACAGAGCACGGCTATGCAATGCTGAGCAAAGGGCGATTCACCATAGAAGTTGATAGAGTTACCCAGATCAGCGTCCAGGAAGGCGTGGCTAACATCATCGGATCAGAGCATAATTCTCAGCTAATTGCGGAAGAGTGCGCCATAATTGAAGATGGGCGTATTACCGGGCCATTACCCACCGCCCGTGATATGATAGTAAATGGGGACTTTTCGGAAGCGCTGGAAAATGGCTGGACTCAATACAACAAAGACATCCAGATCGAGGAGGAAGGCAACGGCACGGTGGAAATAGTCGAGGTAGAAGGACGCCCGGCAGCTGCCATTAAGCGCATAGGAGAAGGGCATGCGGAAACCGGTATCAGGCAACAGATCGATTTCGACATCCGCGACTTCGACCTGCTGCAACTTTATCTCCTGTTGCGCATCGAGGAACAGAGCCTGCCGGTGTGTGGTTCAGAAGGGAGCGAATGCCCACTGATGGTGCGCATTGACTACAAAGATGCTTATGGGGCCAACCGTGAATGGCTACAGGGCTTCTACTGGTTGCCAAATGTGGAGGGCTCCGAAAATCCGCTAGTCTGCCGCACTTGCAGCACACATAGCGAGCACGTCCGCGTTCCAAGGAATACGTGGTACGCCTATCTTTCTCCTAATCTGATCCCAAGGCTCTCGCAGGAAGGTCACCCTCCCACAGCGATTGACGGTATCACGATTTACTCTTCCGGTCACACCTACCACGCAGTGGTCGCGGAGGTCGAATTGATCGGGCAGGAGTAGCTAAGGAGACAGATACGCGATCTTACTTCACAGGGGCACAGCAATCGCTGTGCCCCTGCTGGTTTTTACAGCAATCTTTCCAACGCACGCCTCAAGTCGCGAGGTTTATCAGCCTCGATGGGAACGTACTCTA
>CAZDYW010000010.1:0-23225 GCA_964509655.1 uncultured Anaerolineales bacterium | reverse complement strand
GCCTCCATCATCCTCCCTTAGATTGGTTCAATCTCTGAGATTGAACCAATCTCCAATCTCCGTTCTCCACTCTCAATCCTCATCCCACTCCTTCACTCCTAGCGAGAGGAGCCAGCGCAGGAACCGCCGCAGGAGCGAGCGAACCGAGGCATAGCGGTAGTGCGCCTGGTACCAAGCCCGTTTCCAGATGGAAGGTGGTTCTGTCGGCAATGGGACGCTCCAGCGCAGCGCCGTTGCGCCCCAGGTCAGCCCGGCTCCGAAGCCTACGCAGACCATCAGATCGCCACGTTCGACGCGGCCCTGCTCAACCGCTTCGCAGAGCGCGATGGGGATGGAAGCCGCCGAGGTGTTCCCGTAACGTTCGAGGTTGCTGAAGATCTTCTCTGGCGGCAGGGCCAGCGAGCGGGCGGCGGAGTCCAGGATGCGTTGGTTGGCCTGATGAGGGATGAGGATGTCCACGTCGGCGAGCGTCAAGTCGGCTAGTTCCAGTGCTTGCCGCGTGGCTTCGGGCATCACGCGCACGGCGAAGCGGAAGACCTCACGGCCTTTCATTTGGAGAAAGTGTAGCCGCTCGGCGACGGTGCGATGGGAGGCTGGCTCTCGGCTACCGCCGGCAGGTAACATCAGCAGATCGCCGCCGGAGCCATCGGCGCCGAGGACGGTGGAGAGCACGCCGCCGTCGGCGCCGTCGCTTCGTATCACCACCGCGCCGGCCCCGTCGCCGAAGAGCACGCAGGTCGAACGGTCATCCCAATCGGTGATGCGGGAGAGTGTCTCGGCGCCGATGACCAGTGCATTGTGCGTCTGACCGGGGCCGTTGTCGGCCGCGATCATGTCGGCGGCCACACTGAGCGCGTAGATGAAGCCCGAACATCCGGCAGAGAGATCGAAGGCTGCCGCGTTCTTGGCCCCCAGCGCGTCCTGTACCAAGCAGGCGGTGGCGGGGAAGGCGTGGTCGGGCGTGGCAGTGGCGACGATGATCAGATCAAGCTCGCTCGGCTTGAGCTGAGCCACCTCCATCGCACGCTGCGCCGCCGAGATTGATATGCTGGCGGTCGTCTCCCCATCGTCCGCGATGCGCCGCTCGGTGATACCCGTGCGCGTGCGGATCCACTCATCGGAGGTATCGACTATGTGGGAGAGAGCCTCGTTGGTCAGCACGCGCTCAGGGACATATTTACCCCAGCCAATCACGTGAGCGGGACACATCAAGCGCTCTCCTGCCAGCGGCGGAAGATCAAGCAGCCGTTGTGTCCGCCGAAGCCGAAGGAGTTGGAGAGGATTATTGCGGGCCTCAGCAGCCGTGCCTCGTTGGGCACGTAGTCCAGATCACAATCTGGGTCGGGATTTTCGTAGTTGACGGTGGGATGAACCCAACCGGTCTCCAGGCTCTTGATGCAAGCGATGGCCTCGACCGCACCGGCGGCGCCCATCAAGTGTCCGACCATCGACTTGGTGGAGCTGACCGCCAGGCGGTCAGCGTGTTCTCTGAAGACGGCGCGGATGGCCTTGGTTTCGATGGGATCGTTGAGGGGGGTGCTGGTGCCGTGGGCGTTGATGTAATCCACGTCCTCCGGGGAGATACCGGCATCGTCGACGGCCTGTTGCATTGCCTGGGCAGCACCGGCCCCCGATTCCTCTGGGGCGGCGATGTGGAAAGCGTCGCTTGTGGCACCGTAGCCGATGAGCTCAGCGTAGATATGAGCCCCGCGCTTTTGGGCGTGTTCCAGGCTCTCCAGCACCAAGACTCCCGCGCCCTCGCCGAGGACGAAGCCATCTCGCTCCGCATCGAAGGGCCGAGAGGCCCGCTGGGGATCATCGTTGCGCGTGGAGAGCGCTCCCATGTTGGCGAAGGCGGATACGGATAACGGGTGTGTGCCCGCGTCGCTGCCGCCGCAGACCATCACGTCCACCCGCCCGCCGTGGATCATCTCGGCCGCTTCGCCGATGGTGTGTGAACCGGTGGCGCAGGCCGAGGCGAGTGAGAAGTTCGGGCCGCGCAAGTTGTAATCTATAGCGATGGCGGCCGAAGCAGCGTTGGGCATCAGCATGGGGATCATAAATGGGCTGACCCTGTCCGGCCCACGCTCTTTCATCACGTCATAATTATCCAGTAGCGCGAGCACGCCACCGATGCCGGTGCCGACGAGCACGCCCGTGCGCTGGTGTAACGCCGCGATCTCCGATGCGAGGGCTTGGGTTAGACCTGCGTCCTCAATAGCCTGACGTCCGGCCGCGAGCGCGAAATGGGCAAAACGATCACGACGGCGGGCCCCTCGGCGTCCAAAGACCTTTTTCGGATCGAAGCCCTTGACCTCAGCCGTGATCTGCACCTTCAGGTCGGATGGATCGAATAACTGAGTGCGAGCGATACCGCTATGTCCTTCTAGGAGCGAATTCCACAAAGTCTCCACATCATTCCCGAGCGGGGTGATTGCACCAAGGCCAGTGATGACAACACGTCTTTTATTGCGATTGACCACAAATTACCTCCTAAATTGGGAATTGCGAATAGATTGGTTCAATCTCTGAGATTGAACCAATCTGCTACTTGCAGTATGTAACACTCTCGTGGGGTAACCGTCACGCTTTTCATTCGCCTCGTCTTAAAAATTTTGTCATAGCTTTCAGTTCTTCGGCACGTAGCAGTAGCGCTGCACCGAAATAGGTCGCTGCGCCCAGGATGACGCCGCCGCCACCGCGCACTAATGACCCTACGTCCGGCAGCAGGCTTTGCCAACCGAGGAGTATCGCTCCCATTGCCAAAGCCGCGATGCCGCTTTTGATTGCGGCGGTCAGTGTCCGCTTGCCTTCTAGCCCGTCCAGTCTATGGCTCATCAAAGCCATCAGCGCCGTCAGCTCTAGGAGTGTCGCCAGCGAGTTAGCCAGCGCCAATCCGGCGTGAGAGGGCCAGCCCAACGAACCAAACGCGCCGGGCAGCGTTAGGCTCAGCGCGACGTTGAGCCCCATCGTCAATGCCCCTACCCAGACCGGCGTGAGGGTGTCATGCAGCGCGTAGAAGGCCCGCGCGATGATCTCCAGCCCGGCGTGGCCCATCAGCCCCAGCGCGTAGAAGGCCAACGCCCAAGCGACCGCCTCTGTCGAGCCGGTCTTGAAAGCGCCGCGCTCGAAGAGCAGGCTCACCAGCGGGCGGCTTAGCACGATCAGGCCCACGGTGGCCGGGAAACAAAGGGAGAAAATCGCTCGCAAGGTGGAGCTCAGCGTGTGTCGCAGTTCGGCTCTTTTGCCCTGTGCCGCTTGCTCGGCGAAGGTGGGGAAGGCGGCTGTTCCCACGGCTTGGGCGAAGACGCCTTGCGGCAGTAGCATCAGCAGCCATGCGTAGTTGATGGCCGAGACCGCCCCCACTCCCATCCCCGAGGCCAAGCTGTTGTTGACCACGAAGTTCAACTGGGCGATGGCGGTGCCCAGCACGCGCGGGGCCATCAACCTTCCTACCTCGCGCACTCCGGGGGTGTTGAGGCCCAGCGTGAGCGTGTAGCGCGCGCCGTAGTGAAGTAGGCCCGGTAGCTGCACCAGCAAATGCAACCCAGCCCCGATAAGGCCGCCAAGGGCCAGCCCCATGACGTCGATGTGGGGGCCGAGCAGCAGCGCCCCGCCGATGATCGCGAGATTGTAGAGGGAGGGGGCCAGCGCCGGAAGGAGGAAATGCTGATGGGCGTTCAGCGCTCCCATAATCACGCCGCTGACGCCGAAGATGATGGGGGAGAGCAGCATCACCCGCAGCAAGCGCACGGTGAGAGCCTGCTGCTGCGCGTCGAAGCCGGGGGCGATGAGTGCACGCACCAAGGTCGGGGCCAGGATGATCATCAGGCCCGTTGCCAGAGTCAAAGCAAGCAGCGCCAGGTTGATCACCGATGAGGCTAACCGCCATGCACCGGCGCGATCATTTTGGGCTAAATGGTCAGCGAAGGTGGGGATGAAGGCGGAGCCCAGCGCACCCCCGGCTACGACGAGGAATATCATCTCTGGGATACGGGCAGCGGCCATATAGGCGTCGAGGGCGCCGCTGGTACCGAACATGGCGCCGATGACCATCTGGCGCACCAGCCCCAGAGCGCGGCTGAGGATGAAGAGGGCCATCACCAATGTAGCTGCTTTTGCGATCTGTCGTTTGCTGGTAGTCATCCGATCTCCTGTATCAGGAATGCAAAAAGGCCGGTGGGAGTTACCACCGGCCCAAAATGAAGAGAGAATATTATACATACAGAGAGCCGGGGTTCTTAAATACCCCGGCCCTCACCAAAAGGAGGAGAAGAAGAGAAACCGCCCCTGACTCGTGTAAGATGATACCATACCTAGTTGAGAGATGCTTGACGCCATTTTTACGCTAACCTGACGGAAACCTGACGCTAATTGTAGGACATAAGAAGACCCCAGGGGAGTGCTACTCCCTGGGGCCGCCATTGGCCATGATTTTACTAATTGTCTACTCGAATAATCCTTGGGCCTGGATTGCCAAATCCAGGCCGAGCAGAATGGGAATAACTGCTTATGCGCTAAGCCGAGGGCTCCAAAGCTGGAAGGACAAAGCTGAAGACGCTGCCCTGGCCGGGTTTGCTTTCAACCCACACACGTCCATTGTGTTTCTCAATAGCTGCCTTGACGATGGATAGGCCCAGTCCAGAGCCTTCGACCTGTGAGGCTTTCTCTGTGTCCACACGATAGAATTTATCGAAAATGTAAGGCTGATTTTCCAGGGGGATGCCGATGCCGTTGTCGGCCACGCTTACCAGGATATGGCTCTCGTTTTCTTTGAGGCGCACCGCGACCCAGCCGCCCTCGGAGGTGTATTTGATGGCGTTGTTGATCAAGTTTTCGACTGCTTGGCGTAGGAGCAGGTTATTGCATCTCACCAGGGAGAGTGTTTCGGGCTTTTCCCACCGCAGGTCGAGGTCTTTCTCTTGCGCTTGATGCTGTAATTCCTTGATGGCATCTTCTATTATTTTACCCAGATCACAGTCTGACATTTCCAGGTCTTGCACGGCTTCGATACGACCAATATCAAGGAGGTCGCTGATGAGTTGGGTTATTTTATCCATGCTTTCGCACACACGCTCGATGAATGACTCTTGCTGCTCATTCAGTGGCCCAACTTTGGAAAGGAGCTCGACGTAGCCCTGAATGTTGGTCAGTGGCGTGCGAAGGTCATGCGAGACGGTTGAGACATACTCTGATCTGAGGCGATCCAATTCCTTCAGTTGGGTTACATTCTGCATCGTCATGACTTGCCCGACATCTTGTACAGGAGTGATTTGAGCGTTGAACGTGCGCTTGTTTTCCAGCGTGATTTCGCGGTGTAAGGCTTGCCCGCTTTCCCGCGTCAACGCGAACATCTCGCACAAAGTGGGATTTTGGATGACTTCGTTGACGGGTTGGTGGGTTAGGTCACTTTCGCTAATTCCAAGTGCTTGACGGGCGGCGTCGTTGCATAAGATGATTTTATTTTCCTCGTCGACTACGACTATGGCCTCGTCAGCCTCTCTTAGCACTGCCTCCAGTTTGACTTGCTCGGTTTTGACAGCTTCGAAGAGCCGGGCGTGGTTGATGGCAATCGCGGCATAGTCTGCGAGGGATGAGAGCAAGGAGTTGTCGCGTTTGGAGAAGGTGGTCTTGGATAAGCGATTGGCGACGCCTAGCACTCCGATTGGCCCCTTATCTGGAATCCGCAGGGGCACGTAAAGGAGCGATTTCACCAGGTAACCGGTGACGATTTTAGCTCCTTCGCCTGCCAGGCGTACCGATCGGTTGGTTCGGAGCGCTTGTCCGGCGATGCTATCCTCCACGCGCAGGCGCAGGTTGCGCACGATTTTTTCTCCTAGGTCTTTGGAGGCACGCAAGTAAAGCTCGTCGCTTTCTTCATCTAGCAGCATCAGCGAGCCCTCTTCGGCACCGGTGAGGTATACTGCTGCCTCCACGACGCGGTTGAGCACGTTGTTGAGGTCCAGCAATGACGTGACGGAGTGACCGATGGCGCAGAGGGTGTTTAGTTCCTGTACCTGGCGTTCAAGTTTTTGATTGGCTTCCTGTAATTGAGCGTCGGGCTGTGATAGTCTTCGGCTTTGGCGATCATGCTCCAGAACGCGGTGAATCGCCTCTACCATTTCCTGAGGGTCAAAGGGTTTGATAACGTAATCTTGCGCTCCCAGCCGAAAGGCGTTCACAATCAACTCTGCTGACTGGCGGATGGATGTGAAAACGACCGGAATCTGCAAGTTTCGCTCTCGAAGCCCTCTCAGCACATCGAATCCGTCCATCTTGGGCAGTTGTAGGTCCAAGATGATGAGGGTGGGATGTTCATGAAGTGCTAACCTCAGACCCTCTTCTCCATTTAGTGCTTCGATATGGCGATAACCATTTGGTTCAAGTACCAGTTCAGCCAGTAGTTGCTGTGTTTCTGTGCTGTCTTCGATTACCAAGACTAGTTCCTGTTCGGGCATAGCTCCTCCTAATAGCTATTTTCTGCGTTAAATATACACTAAATTTCTTCATAGGTCAACCTGGCCGTATTCACTCGCGTAAAATGTTATCGAAGTGGTATAGTTCACTCAAATGCCTCAGCGCTGAGGCCCGAATCCTCCTTGACAATAGGGCGATTTGAATGTAAAATAATGATGTCCCGAGTTGAGGGATTAACAAGCCGAAGTGGCGGAACAGGCAGACGCGCTGCGTTCAGGGCGCAGTGGGCTTTACGCCCATGTGGGTTCAACTCCCACCTTCGGCATCTCTCCCGAGGCAAATGAATTGTCTCGGGATTTTGCATGCAAAAAGGCACAGTGTTCATCACTGTGCCCTTACTTGACTAATTCAGCCAGTTGCGCTATTCTTACCCCACTCGCGGGGGTGGTTGGAGCCCGGTGGCTTCCCCGGTCTTCAAAATCGGTGGCGGGTCGCGCGGAGCGAGCCGCGGTGGGTTCGACTCCCATCCACTCCCGCCTAACTTACCACCGCTTGTCGATCTTCCCCTCCTCCCGTCGTCTTTCGATGATCTCCTCGGCCAAGTCATCCGGCACGATATTATAGCGCTCGAATTCCAATGTGAACGTGCCACGTCCCTGCGTCAAACTGCGCAGATCGGTGGCGTAACCACGCGCCTCCGCCAAAGGCACCTCACCATCGATATTGCGAATGTCGCCCCGCACGTGCATAGCGTTCACGCTTCCGCGTCTCCGCCCGATATCGCCCACGACCGAGCCAACGCTTGACTCATCAACGTTGATATCAAGGGACATCAAAGGCTCCAGCAAAGCTGGCACCGCTCGGCGGATAGCATCCTGCGCGGCCATCGAGCCAGCGATCTCGAAGTCCATAGCGGCCGAGTCCACATCGTGGATTCTACCATCCAGCAGGGTAACTTTCACGTCAGTGACCGGGTAACCCGCGATGATGCCCTTCTCCAACGCGGAGCGCACGCCGCGCTCCGTCGGCCCGACGAAATCGGTTGGTATATCGGCCGCCGATGCCTCGTTCTCAAAGAGTATACCCTCGCCACGCTCCAAGGGCTCCACACGCAGCTCGACCTCGGCGAAGTGACCGTGCCCGCCGCTCTGCTTCTTGTAGGTGGTGATCGTCTCGGCCGGTCGACGGATCGTTTCCCGATAGGCCACTTGTGGCGGGCTCACCTGTGGTATCAGCCCGAACTCTCGTCGCAACCGATCCACAGCGATCTCCAGGTGCAGCTCTCCCATGCCGGAAAGTGTCTCCTCCTCGGTCTCCGGATCATATCCTCGGTCCAATGTGGGGTCCTCGTCGCAAAGACGCCGCACTGCTTCACGTAGCTTGTCACGCTCTGCGCTTGAGCGCGGCTTCAGCGCCACGGAGATGACCGGATCCGGGAATTCGAAGCGTTCCAGCACGATGGGCCGGTCGGGGTCACAGAGTGTGTCGCCGGTGACCGCGGTCTTGGGGCCGACCAATGCCACCACATCGCTAGCCGACATGCGCTCCACTTGCTCGCGCTCCTTACCGTGCAGGAAATAGATGCGCCCGATGCGCTCCTCCTGCTCAGTTCGCGGGTTATAGATAATATCGCCGACTCCCATCTGACCGGAAAAGACGCGCACCCAGGTCAAGTGTCCCACGTGGGGATCCATGACGATCTTGAATGCCGCTGCACAGAAAGGGGCGTCTGGTGTGTCGGGCCGTTCGATGATCTGCTCCTTGTGGCCGGGAACGGTGCCCAGGATAGGTTGCAGATCAACTGGCGCTGGTAGATAATCCACCACAGCATCAAGTAGGGGTTGCACGCCGATACGCTCACGCGAGGAGCCGCAGAAGATCGGTACAAGCTCGCTTTTGATAGTGGCCTTTCGTAAGGCGTCCTGCAGAGCTGCTACATCAGGTTCTTCTCCTTCTAGCCACTGCTCTAACAATGCCTCATCCGTCTCGCAGATAGCGTCGATTAATTCCTCTCGTGCCACGGCGGCCTGTTCCTCCAGAGAGGGCGGAATGGGCTCCACGTTTGGGTCATTCGCACCGTCACGCCAGACGAGTGCGTACTGTTCCAGCAGGTCCACGACGCCGACGAAGTCCTCCTCACGCCCGATTGGAAGGTGCATCGCCACCGCCTGTGGCGTCAGGTGCTCGTGGATTTCTCTGAGCACACGCTCGAAACTGGATCCAACGCGATCGAGTTTGTTGATGAAAATCATCCGTGGCAAGTTATCACGATTGGCGTGCATCCAGACAGTCTCGGTCTGCGGCTCAACGCCTCCCACGCCGCAGAGCACGACGACACCACCATCGATCACGCGCATCGAGCGCACCACCTCAGCGGTGAAGTCGATGTGTCCCGGTGTATCGATCAGGTTGATGCGATGCCCGCGCCAATGGAATGCAGTGGCAGCGGCGGTGATGGTGATGCCGCGTTCTCTCTCTTGCTCCATCCAGTCAAGTTGCGTGTCACCCTCGTTGATGTCACCGGCGCGATGAATGCGCCCGGCGTAGTAAAGAAACGCCTCTGATGTGGTCGTCTTACCAGCATCCACATGGGCGAAAATTCCGATTATGCGTACTTTTTCAATTGGTGCAGATTTCTTTTTAGCCATAAAATCC
Source organism: uncultured Anaerolineales bacterium (assembly GCA_964509655.1). Taxonomy (GTDB): domain Bacteria; phylum Chloroflexota; class Anaerolineae; order B4-G1; family B4-G1; genus CAZANJ01. The sequence continues at coordinate 14,153 of CAZDYW010000010.1, read as the reverse complement.
TCAGTTTGCTACGCGCTCATATCCGCCATTATCGGATGTCCCAGCAGGGCCTCCAGTTCAGGAAGTGTGGTCTCTGGGTCCACGAACTGGACGGCGTGAATGCCAATCTCGCGAGCAGCGTCGATATTGCGCAGGCCATCGTCCAGAAAAATCACCTGCTGCGGCGAAAGTCCTAGTTGATTCAAAGTCAAGCGATATATCGCAGGGTCAGGCTTGCGCAAGCCCACCTGGGCCGAGTTGATGTAGACATCAAAATCGATCGCCACATCGACTCCAAAACGTTGGCGAATCACCTCCGCCTGACTGGGGAAAGCATTGCTCAACAAGGCGACTCGGTAGTGGTCACGTAGGGTACGTGCAGCAGCAATTACCTCTGGGTTGAACCGATCTCCAGCGTAAAAGGCATCGATGAAGCTCTGACCTTTTTCTGCGTCTGGAAGCCCTACCCCATCTGCAACGCATTGCGCGTAATCTTTCTCATCAATGACGCCCAGCGAAAGTTGCCGCCAGGCTTTTCCCCACAACAACTCGGGGAGGGTATTGGGAGCTAGGGCAAGTCTCCGCTCCCATTCGGCGATGTGTCCATCGCTAGGCAGGTTTTCCATTACGCCGCCCCAATCGAAGACTACCGCGTGAACATCACGCAATGGAGCGGGCACCGGTATGGGGACATCGACACCAAGGTCGCGCAGCCAGATGCGCAGCGGCGTCAACCCTAGGAAACGAGTGGCATGCAGCCCTGCCTTTCGGGCAGCAGCTACATTGACGCGCAGGTCATCCACGAAAATCGCTTCATCCGCCTCCACGTCTAACCGCTCCAGGGCTAGTTCATAAATCGCTCGGTCCGGCTTGGCCATCCTCTCTTCAGCAGAGATAACGATGACATCAAAAGCGTCGATGATGCCCAATTCTCCGAGGTAGGAGCGCAGTTCCGCCGGCGCGTTGCTCAGTAAAGCGGTACGATGACCATCCTCACGCAGAGTGCGGATGAGAGCTACTAGCTCATCATCCAGCCGGTCACCGGCCCAGAAGCGAGTGCGGAAAGTCGCCAGTTCGTCAGCGCTCAGTCCCAGTTCTCGTCCCACGCCGGCCCAGAAGGTATCGCTGTCGATCTGTCCTATCTGAGCATCATCCCAGCATGGATTTTCAAACACCAACCTCAAGGTCTCGCCCGGCGCCAGATCAAGCGTCTGTTCCAACTCACGACGGGGTGTAGGATCGGCGGTGCGCATCAGCACGCCGCCGTAATCAAAGATGAGAGCTCGGATTCCGCTGTCGGTCATATTTTTCACCTCTAACAAGCTTTTCCAAACAAAAAGCCCATCAAGCACCTCTGCTCGAAGGGACCCAAAAGCCCTTATCGCACAGAAGGTGGATTGTGGGCCGTCAGGTAGATGATACCATAAATTGGCAGAGGTGCAAATTCAAAGTTGGCGTGCGGCCAAGGTGGAAGCGACTCTTGGTTATTTTCCGGAGGGTGATTCGAGACAAAAATGGGATTCGGATTTGGCAATCCAAGACGAGGACTCCGCGGAATCCCATGGAGATAAAAAATGCGGTCACCAGGAGTAAACTCCCGATGACCGCAAAGATTGATTGTCCCGTGAATTTTGTCAAGGATGCTCGATTATTCAGACAAAACCTGTTCCAGTGCAGGGCCCCAACTGGCGGCCCAACCATTCACAATCATAAGGCCCTTAATACACTTCAGGTGACAACATAATACCGCCCCATCTCACTTCACTTTGCTGAGACATAAACCTCGCAGTTTTTCAAGCATTTATCTTCACAGCCGCTAACCTCAGTTGGTGAGACTGGGATCCAGTGCGTCACGCAGGCCATCGCCCAACAGGTTGAAGCCCAACACGCTCAGCATAATTGCCAGACCGGGGAACAGCACAGCCCACCAAGCGCCACTGGTCAAGAAACGATAACTGTCACCCAGAATAGCCCCCCACTCCGGCTCCGGGGGTATGGCGCCCAATCCCAGAAATCCCAGAGCACCGGCCCATAAGATAGCACTCGCCAGCCCCATAGTAACCTGGACTATGACGGGAGATAGAGTGTTGGGCACAATATGCAGGAAAATAATACGCGAGTATCCAGACCCCACTGCCTGGGCCGCCAAGACGTAATCATTCTGAATTACGGAGAGCACAGTGGAGCGGAGCAGACGGGCGTACACGGGTATACTCACAAAACCAATGGCGATCATCGCTTTGTTCAAGCCGGGGCCAAGAAAAGCTACGATAGCGATGGCAAGCAAGTAGGCTGGAAAGGCCAAGATGATGTCCATCGCACGCATAATGATGTTGGAAATGACTGATCCGCCCAATGGCAAAGCCACGATTAAGCCAGTGAGCAATCCCAAGATTCCGCATGCTGCCGCCGTATACGGGCTGACCAAGAGGGCAGGGCCACCGCCCAAGAGTAGCCCGATACCAGCAAAGATCGACAAACGATTGACGGATATTTTGCCAACTGCGCCTTTCTCTGGTGCATTCCCGAAGAACACACCCGCTATGCCCAGCAGACAAAAAGTCAAAGCGTGGAAAAACTGCCCGGCAAGCCAGGCTGAAAAGGCCCCCAAGCAAAGGCCGATGCTGCCGAGAAGAATCGCTCGCCCGGTACGACCGAGCGGCATGCTCTCGTAGAACCCAGCTAAAAGGCCCAGGATCCCCCCTATCGCGAGAGAAATCCCGACCGACACAACTCCCACTCTTAGAGAGTTCCATCCTCCATGAACTACGCGACGGAAGATGTCCCGTCCCAGCTTATCGGTGCCGAAAGGGTGAATAGAGGGAATTTCTTCCGTAGGTCTCAGGTTAGGAGGCTTCAGTTTCAGCGAATAATCAAGGTCGATTTTAGGGTCATACTCCCAGAAGAAATGGGACAGGACAGCGGATAACACAAAAACAGCCACGATGAACATCCCCAGACGGGCTGTGTTGCTAGAGATCAGCCTTCGCCATGCATCTCCCCAAAGTGACCTTCCCTTTCCAACAGCACCTTCATCTACTTGTTCCAATGATGTTTCTAGCATACGACCTCACTCATAATGTATTCGCGGATCCAGGAAAGCGTAAGAAATGTCCACCAACAGGTTGACAAACACAATAACAATTGTAATGAGCAATGTTCCGCTCTGAACGATAGGGTAATCACGCCCTAGGATAGCATCATACACCCATTTGCCGATGCCGGGCCAAGAAAAGATGGTCTCCGTAAGCACAGCCCCGGCCATCAGGCTGCTGGTCTGGATACCGATGATGGTGATGATGGGTAGAAAAGCGTTCTTTAGGGCATGACGAACTAGAACCACCCATTCCCTCAATCCCTTAGCATGAGCAGTGCGAATGTAATCTTCTCTGAGCACTTCCAACATGCTAGAGCGCGTCATACGGGCGATGATGGCCATAGGAATAGTAGACAAAGCCAACCCAGGCATGGCCAGATGCTTCAACGCATCCATAAATGCTGGGACGTTCCCGGTAATTATGCTATCTAGCAGGATCAAATTGGTTATACTTCTCACTTCTATGGCATGACCAAGGCGACCGCCGCTTGGCAGCCATTGCAGTATCACAGCAAAGAGCATAATCTCCATCAGCCCTAGCCAGAAGATCGGCATAGAAACGCCAATGAGGGCTCCCACCATGCTGACACTATCTAGAAGAGAACCACGCCGCGCAGCTGACGCGATACCAACTGGCAAACCTATCAGGATAGCGAGCGACATCGAAAGTAAGGCCAGCTCGATAGTAGCAGGGAAGCGAGTCTTTAGTTCCTCGGAAATAGAGACACGACGATGGATTGAGTTACCCAAATCACCTCTCGACAGGCGGCTCAGGTAACGTATGTATTGACTGTCGAAAAAAGTCGAGATTTCGCCCTTTTCCAGACCTTCTCTATCCAGAAACAAAGGGCGATTAAGTCCTAGCTGCTCGCGAATTCGCTCTACGTTTTCCTCTGCCGCGTGCTCCCCCAGCATAGCGACAGCCGGATCGCCGGGGATAAGACGGAGCAATAGGAAAATGATGAGCGTAACCCCCAAAATAGTGGGGATCAACGACAAGAGCCTTTGGATAGTATATCGGATCAAGGATCTCTCCTTATAGAGATATGCAGGGGGGTGGAAAATTCCCACCCCCCTGCGTGGTACTCACAAGGACTAGCCATCAAGATGGCACAGGGCCGAAACTACTGCTCGATGACGGTCCCTTCGTAGTAGTCAGCTCCAACCGGCTGAGGCACGTAGCCACTGATCTTGCTGGAGAAGATGAGAGGCGTATTGTTGTGCGCAATCCACAGGCGAGCGACGTCGTCGTGCAACAGCTGCTCGACCTGCATGTACATCTCCTCACGCTCCGCCTGGTTGGGGTTCACAGCCGCTTTGTAGAGCAGCGTGGCGACTTCCTGATTGGCGTACCAGCCTTCGCGCGGATCGGGCTCTTTTGTCTCATCAGCCGAGCTCAAGCCGCCGAAGAAGTAGTTGTGGAAGTTGTCGGGGTCACCGTTGTCGCCGCCCCACCCAAGCATGTACAGCCCAGGTAGCAGGCCTTCACGGCGCAGCCCCAGATAGGTCGGCCAGTCACCGGCCAATTCGAGCGTGGTGTCGAACCCCGCCCTGGCCAGATCAGCCGCCATACCCTCACCGATTTCCTTCGGGCTGGGGTAGTAGAAGCGTGTCACGGGCATGTAGTAAAGCGTGAGCGGCAGCTTTTGCCCGGCCTCGTAGACCACATTGCCCTCAGCATCTTCGATATCGAAGGCGATGGTCACTTCGCTCAGCCCATCGGGGTAACCTGCATCGGCCAGGAGTTGCTTCGAAAGTTCAGGATCATACTCCCAGTCCTCTATCTCGTCGTTGTGACCCCAGATCAGCGGAGGCAGGAAGTTGGAAGCCACCTCGCCGTACTTGCCATAGAAGTTCTCCACCAAGCCCTCGCGGTTGATAGCGTGCACGAGAGCCTCGCGGACTTTGATGTCCTGGAACTCCTCGGTCTGGAAGGGGAACGCCAGGTAGCCAGTGTTCAGAGCTGGGCGGGTGTCCACGTAGAGATCGGGATCTTCCTCAGCAGCGTCCAAGTCCTCGACCACAGCCTGCTCCAGAGCGTGAATATCGCCGGCCTTCAGCGCCAAGAAACGCGCCGAGTCATCGGGGATCACGCGCCAGATAACCTCGTCGACGGTGGGAGCACCGCCCCAGTAATCCTCGTTGGCCTCCACTGTGATGTGATCGCCCTCAACCCATTCCACGAACTTGAACGGGCCGGTACCAACACAGCCAGCGGATGGCAATCCATAGTCCTCTCCGTATTCCTCGATGGCCGCCGGGCTGGAGATGGCGAACATATCCATAGCCAGGTTAGCCAAGAAAGGAGCAAGCGGCTGGGACAGAACGAACTTGACGGTATATTCATCGACCTTCTCGACGCTGGAGATCATGCTGTCATCGTCGAAGCCGCCCCACATGTACTCGTAGTACTCGAAGACCTGACTTTCGAAGTGGTACGGGTTGTCGGTGTAGCGCCAACGATCGAAGTTGAAGATCACTGCGTCGGCGTTGAAGTCGGTGCCGTCATGGAACTTCACACCCTCGCGCAGCTCACAGGTCCACTCGGTGCTATCCTCATTGGCTGTGCATCCGGTAGCCAGCGCCGGGATCGGCTTGGTGGAACCAGGCTCATACTGATAGAGTGGCTCCAGGCACTGACCAGTCACGCGGAAGCTTTCGCCGTCGGTGACTAGTGAGGGATCAAGCTGTACGGAGTCGCCGCCACGGCCAAAGATGAAGGTGCCCCCGGTCGTCGTGGGTTCTTCCTCTTCCTCTGGCTCAGCGCCCATACCCCATCCCGTGTCGATGTCGCCAGCGATGAGAGCTTGCTTGACCTCATCCAGCTCGGCCTTCAGATCACCGGGAACCTTATCATTGAATTCGTGGAAGGGAGCAATACCTACGCCCTCGTTCTCAAGCGTGCCAACGTAGGTGCCGCCCGACCAGTTGCCCTCGAAAGCTTGCTTGATGGCCGTGAACACCGCCACGTCCATCTTCTTCATCACGCTGGTGAGCGTGACATCACAGTACTCAGCGGCGCTGACACACCAGTCGGTATCCACGCCAATGAGCATCGTGCCTTCATTCTCCTGGATCGCGGCAGCGGTGCCCAAACCCACAGGGCCAGCCACTGGCATGATGATGTCCGCGCCCTCGGCTATCAGATCCTCACCGGCGCGGCGGCCGTCATCGGTGGATTCGAAGTTGCCGACATAGAGATCGGTGCCCAACACCTCAACATTGGTGCCTTTCTGTTCATTGTAGTACTTGACGCCATTTTCGAAACCGACCATGAAGATAGTCACAGGCGGAATCTCAATGCCACCAAAGGTGCCGACCTTGCCGGTTTCGCTCATCCCCGCCGCCAGATAGCCAGCCAGGAAGGCTGCCTCGTCGGTGGCGAAGGTCAAACCAAGCAGATTATCGAGTTGTTCCTCGTAAGAAACATCCACGATAGCGAACTTGGTGTCGGGGTTCTCCTTGGCGAAAGTCAGGGTATCATCGCCCAACAAGAAACCGACGGTGACGATCATGTTGTAGTCTTGGTCAAGGAATTGGGAGATGTTGGCTGCATAGTCGGTCTGTTGCTGCGACTCCAGATAGGCAACCTCTACGCCCAACTCTTGCTCGGCCATCTCCATACCAGCCCAAGAGGTGGCGTTGAAGGACTTGTCGTCGATGCCGCCTACGTCAGTCACCATACCGGCCTTAAAAGCTTCCTCTTCTTCAGGCTCTGCTGGAGCCTCGGTTGGCTCTTCCTCCTCCGCGGGCGGTGCCTCGGTGGGGGGAGCCTCCGTCGGCTGAGGCCCACAGCCTGCTACCAGCGTCAGAACTGTTAGCACGCTCAGAAATACTAATAGAAACTTGCGCATTTCGGTTCTCCTCCTATATTTTATGTGAGTTTTACATACGGGGAACTGCTATCTGCAACAAGAGAAATCGTGGGGTCTTTTGCTAACTTTTCACCTCCTTTCGTTGCAACTCTGTGAATTAACCAAAGTGCAACTGTTGTATTATAGTCCAATAAAAAATATAAGGCAAGCCGAAAAGCATTCTCTCGACGATCAAGAACTGTCTCTTGAGCTTGATTCATCTTGACAATCAACCATTTTCTCGTATACTAACCCCATCCTGATTTCGTCTTTACCCCTTTAATATTACCGAGGCAAGAGTGACTATTTCCCAGTGCTCGCAGCCCTCGCCCTCAAGGGTGTTTAAGGCACGAAAACCGCATTTCCAGGGGCTATTTATCCTGTCAGGCTCCCCTGGATGATGGCTTTGAGCGAGTGGGTGCGAGACTTTTATTGTTACGAAAGAACAAATCAATCTGCCAGGCACATTTGTGACTGATCCCCACCCTCACGCTCACACAAGGAGGCGACTATGCCCTCAACCCGCAGTTCACAATCTGCAAATCCGGTCTTGGAGCTACGCAACATCACCAAGATGTTTCCTGGCGTCCTAGCCAACGATCACATCGACATGACCCTCCAGAAAGGCGAGATTCACGCCCTGCTGGGGGAGAACGGGGCCGGAAAGACCACGTTGATGAACGTCCTTTACGGCCTCTACGCCCAAGATGAGGGTGAGATTTTCATCCAGAACCAGTCGATAGAAATCCAGGATCCAAACGACGCCATCGCCCAGGGCATCGGTATGGTACACCAGCACTTTATGCTGGTACCCGTGCTGACCGTGACGGAGAACGTTATGCTGGGCGTGGAATCCATCAAGAACGGTATTTTCCTGGATCGAGCCACTGCCGCCCGGCGTATTCGCCAAATATCTGAACAATATGGGCTAGAAGTGGACCCTGATGCCTACGTCAAGAACCTGCCAGTCGGCATCCAGCAGCGCGTGGAGATCATCAAGCTGCTCTATCGCGAGGCGGATATTTTGATCTTGGACGAACCGACCGCTGTGTTGACCCCTCAAGAGGTCGAAGATCTGTTCAAGGTCATCCAGTCGCTGGTGGATCAAGGCAAATCGGTTATCTTCATCACTCACAAGTTGAAGGAGGTAATGTCCATCGCCGACCGCATCACTGTCCTGCGCAACGGTCGGGTGGTGGGCACGACGAAACCAGAGGAGACCACAGAAAAGGAACTGGCCGCGATGATGGTCGGGCGCGAGGTCGTCCTCCAGGTGGAGAAGGAGGTAGCTCGTGTCGGCGACGTCGTCCTGAAAGTAGAGGACCTCCACGTGATGGATGATCGCGGTAATGCAGCAGTTCAGGGCGTCTCCTTCGATGTATGTGGAGGGCAGATACTGGGGGTCGCAGGTGTGCAGGGCAATGGACAGACAGAGCTGGTCGAGGCACTGACCGGTCTACGGAAGGCCTCGGAAGGCCAAGTCCGAATCCTCGACAATGACCTCACCAACGTATCCCCGCGAAGAGTTCTGGAGCAGGGTGTGGCCCACGTGCCAGAAGATCGACAAAAGGACGGCCTGGTGCTCAGTTTCCCCGTAGCCGACAATCTAGTGCTCAACACTTACTACATCCCTCCCTTCGCCCATCTCGGTATGATGGATGATAAGTCCATCATGGAAGCGGCGGAGAAACGCGTGCGGGAGTTCGACGTGCGCACTCCCAGTGTGATGACACCGGTCTCAAGCCTCTCCGGTGGCAATCAACAGAAAGTGATCGTCGCCCGCGAATTCTCCCGCCCCATTCAGCTGCTCATCGCATCGCAGCCAACGCGCGGATTGGACGTGGGCTCTATCGAGTATATCCATCGCCGCATCATCGAAAAGCGCGACGAAGGAACAGCCGTCCTGCTGGTCTCCTCGGAACTGGACGAGGTGATGGGCCTCGCCGACCTGATCGCCGTGATGTACGAGGGAGAAATAGTGGACATTTTGCCCGCTGCCCAAGCGACCCGCGAGGAAATCGGGCTGTTAATGGCAGGGGCAAAGCCAGAGACCATCCGCAGCCAAGAAAACCAAAAGGAGGCAAGCGGTGCCAACATCGCCACGTGATCTACAGGTAGGACTGGTCACCGACGTAGGCCGCATCGATGATGGAACTTTCAATCAATACGCCTACGAGGGCCTAACCCGGGCTGCCCAGGAGTATGGCCTGGAAATGACGATCATTGAGACTGAGTCCGCCTCTGAGTATGACGCCAACATCCGCAAGCTGATCGAGAGCGGCTGCGACCTGATCGTGACCATCGGTTCCACCACCGGGCCGGCGGTGGAACGACTGGCGCTGCGCCATTCGGAAACCCACTTCATCGTCGTGGATCATGAGCCTCTGCCAGAGAGCGAAAACGTCACCGGTCTCACCTTCTCCGAGGATCAGGCCGGGTTTTTGGCCGGTGCACTGGCCGGGCTGGTCACTCAGCAAGGGACCATCGGCTTCGTGAGTGGCGTGGACATCCCGCCGGTACGCAAATTTCGGAGGGGCTTCAAGCACGGCGTCGAGCACACCAATCACCGCGCCGATATTGTCCGAGCCCATACCGACTCCTTCACCGACGTAGAAGCGGGGCGGGAGGCCGGCAAGGAGCTGGTGGAACAGGGTGCCGACGTCGTCTTCGCCGCCGCCGGCCTGAGCGGCAGCGCAGCGATCAAGGCCGCGGCCGATGCCGGCGCCTGGGTCATCGGCGTGGACCAGGATCAGTGGGTGACCACGTTTGAAAACGGCGCGGCATCTGGAGCCGCGCGCTTGTTGACCAGTGCAATCAAGCGAGTGGATCAAGCCGTCTACACCGCCGTCAGCCAGGCCGCCGATCCAAAGACGAATAAACTTCAGAGCGGCGTGATGCACTTCGATATCGCCAACGAGGGCGTGGGGTTAGCCCCCTACCACGCAGCCGATGTGACCGTCCCCTCCGAAGTGCGCGGCAAGATCCAAGAGGTGGCCGGAGGACTGCGCACCGGGCGGCTGCGCACTCACGTGGGGCCCCAGGGTGAGGATCTACGGAAGGGCTTGATACAACGCCTGACGGCCTGGAACTGGCGCGCGGCCTTAATGCCCTTCTTGGCCATTTTCACCGCCCTGCTCATCGGCGGCATTATCATCGCCACTTTCGACCCGGTGGTCTGGGAAGCTTTCAACTCTGGGCTGGGAAGTGGCTTGACGGCGGCGTGGAAATCCGCTGCCCAAGCCTACAAAGCGCTCTTCGAGGGAGCCTTCGGCAACCCTTCCCGCATCATCGAGGGTTTTCGCACCTACTTCCAGACTGGAGACCCGACCATCCTGGAGAAGGGAATCCGCCCACTGACAGAAAGCCTGCGCATCTCCACTCCCTATATCTTCGCCGGGCTGGCAGTGGCCTTGGGCTTCCGCTGTGGCCTCTTCAACATTGGCGCCGAGGGGCAATACTTCATCGGAGGGCTGGCATCGGTCTTCGTGGGCTACAGCATCAAGGGACTGCCATGGTTCCTCCACCTGCCGCTGGCATTAGGAGCTGGGATCGCCGGCGGAGCGCTATGGGCAGCAATCGCCGGCTATCTCAAGGCCAAGACTGGAGCGCATGAGGTGATCAACACGATCATGCTGAATTACATCGCTTATCGGGTGGCCGATTATCTGTTGCAAGTGGGCGGGCCGATGGCGCGCCCTGGTGACTTCCGGCCGGTGAGCCCCGAAATTGAACCCTCGGCCTATCTGCCACAATTCTTCCCTGATAGCCTCTCCATCCGCATCAACGCGGGGCTGCTCCTCGCTCTGGTAGCGGTCGGCTTCGTCTACTGGCTACTCTTCAAAACCACGCTCGGCTTCGAGATTCGCACCGTGGGAGCCAATCCCCGCGCGGCACGGACTGCCGGGATGAACGTGGAGCGGAGCTTCATCTTGGCGATGGCGCTCAGCGGCGGGCTGGCCGGGCTGGCCGGTGCCCACGACATTCTGGGAGTGGTTCACTTCATGCCCAACGCCTTCTACTCCGGCTATGGCTTCGATTCCATCGCTCTGGCGCTGCTGGGAAAGAGTCATCCTGTGGGTGTGTTGCTGGCCTCACTCCTGTTCGGTTTCTTGCGAGCCGGAGCGCAGCGGATGCAAGCTCCGCCCGCCTTTGTGCCCATCGACATCATCTCCATCGTGCAGGCACTGATCATCATCTTCATCGCCGCCCCGGAGGTCATCCGCCTCATCTATCGCATCAGTGCCCCGAAAGAGGAAGCCGAAGCGGTCTTCACGCGCGGCTGGGGGAGCACGTAGAGAAGTGACAAGTTGCAAGTGAGCAGGTGAGCAAATGGGCAAACTTGCAACCTGCAAACCTACATAGGAGGTTGACGTGAGTTCAGTTTGGGAACGTGTTGGCAGTCAAAGCAAAGTATCATCCCGACGATCTGTCACCTATGGGCTGGTTTTCCTGGGTGCCGGCCTTTTGATCTATTTGCTCTTTGCCCGTGCCGCCACAGGCGACCAAGTTACAACCTTCAGCCTGAATCCCAGCGGTCGGTCGCTCGCATTGCCAGCGCCGGACCTCAAGTTGCCCAGCCTGTCGACACTGTATGTCTTCGCATTTATCTGCGTCTTCATCGGAGGATGGCAATTGGCGCGAGGCTTCCGCCGCGTCAACCTGGCGCTGGGCGGCGTGGCGGCTTTTTTCGTGCTGGCTTTTCTCACTTGGGCGGCGCGCGACAAATCGCTAAACATGACGGGATTGTTGAGCAGCTCGCTCCTCCGCGCTGTGCCCATCGCATTGGCGGCGCTTTCCGGCGTGCTCTGCGAGCGGTGCGCGGTGATCAACATCGCCATCGAAGGCATGATGCTCACCGGCGCGTTTATCTCCGCACTGATGGGAAGCGTCGCGGCCAACGTCTGGGAATGGCCAACATGGGCGACGCTGTCCTTCGGGCTCGTCTGTGCCCTGATCTCAGGAGCACTCATGGGGCTGCTGCTGGCCGTCCTGGCCGTACGCTTCAAGATCGACCAGATCATCGCTGGCACCGCAATCAATATCCTCGCTACTGGCGTCACCAGCTTCCTCAGCGCCCGCATCCTGGCCGAGTTCGAGTATCTCAACAATCCTGGGATATTCCGCCCGGTCTCCATTCCCCTCCTGGCCCGAATCCCTATCATCGGCCCGGTTTTCTTCGAGCAAAATCTGCTCGTTTACGTGCTGTTCATCCTCCTATCCGTGGTTCACGTCATGCTGCTATACACGCGCTGGGGGCTGCGCACACGCGCCGTGGGTGAACATCCCCGCGCCGCGGACACGCTTGGCATCAACGTCTTCAAGAACCGTTACGTCAACGTGACTTTGGGCGGCATGGTGGGCGCTCTCGGCGGCGCTTTCTTGATCCTCGGATCGGTGGGGCGATTTGACGAATTGATGACCGCTGGCAAAGGCTTCATTGGTCTGGCCGCGATGATATTTGGCAACTGGATGCCCTTCGGTGCCTTCGGTGCAGCACTCATCTTCGGGATTGCTGACGCGCTCCAAACGAAGTTGGCCATCCTGAAAGTACCGATACCCTCCCAATTCTTGCTGATGGCACCCTACCTGGTGACAATGATCGTGCTGGCCGGTGTGGTGGGTGAGGCAGCTCCACCAGCTGCCGATGGGGAGCCTTACGAGAAGCAATAAAACGAGACACTCATGAATATCACCTACCGCCCCGATCTCATCCACCCCAGCGCATACGTCGCGGGCAATGCGACCATCATCGGCGAGGTGCACCTCGCCGCAGAGGTCAGCGTCTGGTTTGGATGCGTGCTGCGCGGTGACAACGCCCCCATCAGTATCGGAGCGCGCACCAATATCCAGGAACTCACTGTGATCCACACCGACATAGGCGTGCCTTGCACACTGGGCAAAGGAGTGACCGTTGGCCATCGCGCAGTGTTGCATGGAGCGACTATCGAGGATAGCGCCCTGATCGGCATCGGCGCCATTGTGCTCAACGGAGCGGTCGTTGGAGAGGAAGCGTTGATCGGCGCAGGGGCATTGGTGACCGAAAACCAAAAGATCCCGCCGCGACATCTGGCGCTAGGTATGCCGGCCCGGGTCATAAGGGAACTCACAGAGGAGGAAATCGCTCAATTACACGCTTCTGCCTCCCATTATGTCGCCAAAGGACGAGCATTCGGGGATAAGTGACCTCCCCGATCAAACTAAAGGTCGTTCCGAAAAACCTACCCCAAGCGAATGACAAGCCTCTCTGGAACCCCCCAGAGGAAAGGAGAACGACTATGTCAATTATCGAACTATTGCAGCGCAGCGAGTTATTCATCGGTCTTGACGCTGAACAGATCGAACAAATTGCAGGTTTGAGCTACGAGGAAGCATATGGTGCAAACGAGATCATCATCAGCGAGGGAGAGCCTTCCGATGAGATGTACATCATCAGCCATGGGCTGGTGGAAGTGCTGATATCCAGTGGTATGATCCCAGACGTACCCGGTCCTCCTCAACTGACATCCCTCGTCCGTCTGGGCCGGGGACAATTCTTCGGCGAGATGGCCCTCGTGGATCGTGGGGTGCGTTCCGCAACGGTGCGTTGCGTGAAAGATGGCACTATCCTCCGCGTAATACCGCGCCAGGCATTTTGGGAGCTTTGTGACAATAATCATCACATTGGCTACGTCGTGATGCGCAATATCGCCTCTGATCTGTCCTTCAAGATACGTCATCGAAACATTCAGACTCGCCTAAAGGGATCGGGGGGTGGGCTGTGATCTACAAAGTAAGTTATGTAGTTGTAGGAGAGCCAAATGCGGGAGCGATCATCAACCTTGACACTCGTCCAGAGGCCGGCAAAGAAATACAGATAGGCGAAGACACTTTTGAAGTCCTAGAGGCAATCGATCTGATGCCCCCCCGTGGAGACTTCGCTTATCTTCACGTCACTTGTAAACGTGTAGAGTCCTAACCCCACTGTTTTAGCTGCCAAAGTACGCCCTTGCCATTGATCCATCCCGTCAAAGGCAAGGGCTTTTCTTTGCGCTCATCAACTGCTCAGACATCGCTCAGAATGGGTTTGCAACCCCCGAATTTTGAATGAAGCAAGCCACTTTTGGACAAGGTCTGTTCAAAAGGCGCTGGGTGCATACCCGGCTTGAGCGTCTGAGTGGATACCTTCTGCATAGAAAGAGAAAGGAGTCAATGCACTCTCACGATTCTTCCACAAAGGAGCGACG